>JAIWNK010000076.1 GCA_020216845.1 Anaerolinea sp.
TCGGTCAGTGACAATGCTTTGTTGCTGTTCGTCTTCTGGGAATTGACGAGCATTACCTCGTTTTTGTTGATCGGCTTTGACCATGAGCGGGCAGAGGCGCGCGCCGCCGCCTGGCAGGCGTTGCTTGTGACGGGGGGCGGCGGGTTGGCGTTGTTGGCGGGTTTCATTTTGCTGGGCAATTTGACCGGCAGCTTTGACATATCTGTCTGGGTGATGCAGCGGCAGATGCTGACGGCACAGCCGCAGACGACGGTCGCCTTGCTGCTGATTGTGTTGGGGGCCATGACCAAATCGGCTCAGTTCCCGTTCCATTTCTGGTTGCCAAACGCCATGCAGGCGCCAACGCCGGTGAGCGCTTATTTGCATTCGGCGACGATGGTCAAGGCGGGTGTGTTTTTGCTGGCGCGCTTGCTGCCGGTCTTGGGGGGGCTGGCGTTATGGCCGGTCTTGCTGCCCTGGGTGGGGTGGGTCACCTTGTTGGTGGGGGCGTTGTTGGCGCTGGGCCAAACCGACCTGAAACGGTTGCTTGCGTATAGCACGGTGGCATCGTTGGGGGCGTTGGTGCTGTTGTTGGGGTTGAATACGCCGTTATCGGTCAAGGCGGCAATGGTGTTCCTGCCGGCACACGCGCTTTACAAGGGCGCGTTGTTCCTGGTGGCGGGTGGGGTGGATCACGCTGTCCATCGTCGCGATGTGCGTCAGTTGGGCGGATTGAGACGGGCGTTGCCGTGGACGGCATTGGCGGGCGGGGTGGCGGCGTTTTCGATGGCCGGGCTGCCGCCTTTGCTGGGCTTTTTATCCAAGGAGTTGTTGTATGAGAGCTTGCTCTCCGCTCCCAGTGCAGTGCTGATGACGGTTGGCGGGGTGCTGGCGAATGTGTTGTTGACCGCAGTGGCGGCCTGGGTGGGGCTGCGGCCATTTTGGGGACAGTTGAAAAGCGGTTTGGATCATGCACATGAGGGGGCCGTGGGGCTTTGGCTGGCGCCGTTGCTGCTGGCCCTGGTAGGACTTTTGGCGGGGGCCTGGCCGGGCGAGGTGGGCCGCTGGCTGATTGCTCCGGCGGTGCAGGCGGTTTGGTTGGAGCCGGTCAAGGTAAAGCTCTCGCTGTGGCACGGCTTCAATTTGCCGTTGCTGCTTTCACTGCTGACATTGGTGCTGGCGGGCGGGGTGTATGCGTTGCAGTTAGCACAGCGCTTGGCCGAGGCTCGTTGGTGGGCGGCTTTGGGACGCTTTGGCCCGGCAACCTGGTATGAGCGTACTTTGAAGGCGGTGTTGGGGTTTGCTGCCTGGCAGACGCGCTTGTTGCAAAGCGGCTATCTGCGTCGCTACATTTTGTGGATTGTTTTCCTCAGTGTTGCGCTGGCGCTGCCGTTGGCTTTGCTATCTTTGGGCGGCTTGCCGCCTGTGGTGTGGTCTGGCGCGCGTTTCTACGATGTAATTTTGGTGGGCATCATCATTGTTGCGGCTTTCCTGGTCACACGCTCGCGCTCACGCCTGGCTACGATTGCTTTGCTTGGCTCAATTGGCTACAGCATTGCCATTCTCTTCCTTTTGTACAGCGCTCCTGACCTGGCAATGACGCAATTTGCTGTCGAGACGCTGACGGTGATTTTATTTGTGTTGGTGATTTACCGGTTGCCAAAGTTCCGGCAGTTGAGCAGTCGTCGGCGGCGGCTGTGGGATGTAACTGTTGCGGTGCTGGGCGGGGTGATGATGACAACCTTGATGCTGGTCGTTTCGTGGCAAGGGCAGGATTCGCAATTGGCAAGTTATTTTATGCACAACAGCTTGTCGCAAGCTTTTGGCCGGAATGTGGTCAACGTGATTTTGGTGGATTTTCGCGGGTTTGATACGTTGGGAGAAATTACCGTATTGGCGATTGCGGCAATTGGTGTGTTTGCCTTGCTGAAAGGTGGGGCGGTGCGTCGGGCACAAGGAGGTGAGGATGAATAAACCGCGCCGTGTGTTGCAACGTTCGATGATGTTGCCGGTGGCAACGCGCTATTTGATGCCGTTGTTGCTGTTGTTTTCGGTGTTTTTGTTGCTGCGTGGGCATAACGAGGTGGGCGGTGGATTCATTGGCGGGTTGGTGGCTGCGAGCGCGCTGATGCTGTATGCAATTGCTGAAAGCCCGGCGGCGTTGCGTGCTTTGTTGCCGGTTGCGCCGCGTCCTTTGGTCGGGGCGGGGTTGTTGTTGGCGCTGTTGAGCGGTTTGGTGGCGGTGGCTTCCGGCAAGCCGTTTATGACAGGGTTGTGGATCAAGACGCCATTGCCGGTGCTTGGCAAGCTTGGCACACCACTGTTGTTTGACGTGGGTGTATATTTCCTGGTGATCGGCATTGTGCTGTGGATTTTGTTGACGCTGGCGGAGGATTGAGATGACATTGTTGCTGGCAATTGCGGCTGGTGTGTTGTTCGCAGCAGGGATTTATATGGTGCTGCGGCGTAGTTTGCTGAAGATTTTGATCGGCTTGTTGTTGTTGGGCTATGCGGTCAATCTGTTGTTGTTCAATTCGGCGGTGTTGGTGCCTGGGCGACCGCCATTGATTCCCGCCGGACAGGATCAGCCTCCGGCGGTGTATGCGGACCCGTTGGCGCAGGCACTGATTTTGACGGCGATTGTCATCAGCTTTGGCGTGACGGCTTTTGTGGTGGTGTTGTTCCGCAAGGCCTATGCGGTGGTTGACAGCGATGATTTGAATGATATGCGCTGTACCGATTTGCCGTGTCTGGATGAGTTGCCTGGGAAGCGGAGCGAGCAATGACAATCGTTCTGCCGATTTTGTTGCCGATGGGCATGGGGGCGCTTTCTTTGTTGCTGTGGAAGCGGCCTCTGGCGCAGCGTGTTTTGGCTGTGGTGAGCTGCGCGGCGTTGGTGGGGGTGAATGCCTGGTTGCTGATGGATGTGCAGCAGGTGGGGGTGCGCGTGGTACAAATTGGCAATTGGCTGGCGCCATTTGGCATCAGCCTGGTGGTGGATGTGCTGAGCGCGTTGCTGTTGTTGACCGTGGCAGTGATTGCACTGGTGGTGACATTGTATGGGCAGGTGGGCATCGACGAGGGGCGCGTGCGCTCTGGCTATTATCCGCTGTTGCATTTTTTGTTGATGGGTGTCAATGGGGCGCTTTCAACTGGCGACTTGTTCAATTTGTATGTGTGGTTTGAAGTGCTGCTGATGGCTTCCTTTGTGCTGATTGCCCTGGGCGGTGGACGGGAGAATATCGAAGGGGCCGTCAAATATGTGGTGTTGAATTTGCTGGCCTCGACGTTGTTCCTTTCGGGGGTGGGGCTGCTCTATAACCTGGCTGGCACGCTCAATATGGCCGACCTGGCGCGACAATTGCCAACGTTGCAGGCGCTCAATCAGGTGACTTTGGTGGCAATCCTGTTTTTGATTGCATTTGGGATCAAAGCGGCAGCGTTTCCGCTGTTCTTCTGGCTGCCGGCTTCGTATCACACGCCGCCGGTGACGGTGACGGCGCTGTTTTCTGGGCTGTTAACCAAGGTGGGGGTCTATGCTTTGCTGCGCACGTTCACGCTGTTGTTTGTGCAAGATGTTGCCTTTACGCATACTGTGTTGCTGGTGATGGCGGGGGCAACGATGGTCAGCGGGGTGTTGGGCGCGGCTGCACAGACGGATTTCCGACGGTTGTTGTCGTTTCACATTATCAGTCAGATTGGCTATCCGTTGATGGGGTTGGGGCTGTTCACGCAGGCTTCGCTGGCGGCAGCAATTTATTTTCTGGTGCATGTCATGCTGGCAAAGACGGCTTTGTTCCTGGTGGCGGGAATGGTGGAGCGCTTGCAGGGTACATTTGACTTGAAGAAACTGGGCGGACTGTATACACGTCGCCTGGATGTGGCAGTGTTGTTTTTGCTGCCGGCACTTTCGCTGGCTGGTTTGCCGCCGCTTTCGGGTTTCTTTGCCAAGCTGGGGTTGGTGAAAGCGGGTCTGGCACAAGGGCAAGGGGTGTTGGTATTTGTCAGTTTGGCGGTGAGTTTGATGACGCTGTATTCAATGACCAAGGTTTGGAACGAGGCGTTTTGGAAAGAAAGCCCGGCGCAGCTTATGCCGACGCGGTCACTTTCGCCCTGGTTGTGGTTGCCAACGGCAGCTTTGGTGTTGCTTTCGCTGTGGATTGGTTTGTTGCCGGGGCCGCTGTTTGCGCTGGCCAATCAGGCAGCTGAGTTGTTGTTGCACCCGGAACTGTATGTGCGTGCGGTGTTGGGAGGGGTGCCATGAGCCTGTTTTTGCTGAATATCTTGTTGGCGCTGGCCTGGGCTGCATTGACCGGGCGGTTTGAGCCGGTTAATCTTCTGTTTGGTTTTTTGTTGGCGTTTGCTTTGTTGTGGCTGGCTTTTCGCCGACGGAATGAGGGGCGATACTTCAAGCAGGTGCCGCGCGTGTTCGAACTTTTGGCGTTCTTCCTGATAGATGTGGTGCGGGCCAACTTGCGCCTGGCGCGCACGGTGCTTTCTCCGCGCATGAATCTGCGCCCGGCTGTGGTGGCGGTGCCGCTTGATTTGAAAAGCGAGGCTGGGTTGGTGCTGTTGATTAATCTGGTGACGCTGACCCCTGGCACGTTGGGCCTGGATGTTTCGACCGATCGGCGAATCATGTACATTCACACGCTTTGGTTGGATGCACCTGAGCAGTTCGTGCGTGGGATCAAACAAGGGTATGAACGGCGATTGATGAGGATTTTGGAAGCATGAACGACATCATTTGGAGCGTGATTTTGGCGTTAATTTCGCTGGCGTTGATTGCAGCTTTCATCCGCCTGGTGCGCGGGCCCTATTTGCCCGATCGGGTAGTGGCGCTCGATTTGATCAGTGTGTTGGCAATGGGGTTTATTATCGCCTATGCGGTGCGCTTCAATCAGCCTAATTTTCTGGATGTGGCGATTGTTCTGGCTTTGATTACCTTTTTGGGAACAGTGGCTTTTGCGTATTATTTGGAGCGGAGGGTGTGAACATGCTGCAAATGATCATTGTGTTTGTGCTGATGTTGACGGGCGCCTTGTTGATGTTGCTGGCCGGGATAGGCGTTTTGCGTATGCCGGATACATTTTTGCGCATGTCGGCGACGGCCAAGGCGGGTACCTTGGGGGCGGGGTTGATTTTGTTGGGGGCGGCGATTTACTTTAATGATCTGGCAATTTATACCCGCGCGCTGGCGATTGTGGTTTTCTTGATGCTGACAGCACCGGTTGCCGCTCATATGATTGGGAGAGCTGCTTATTTTGACGGTGTGCCGCTTTGGACTGGCACCGTGCAGGATGATTTGCATGGCCATTACCGCCGTTCGACGCATAGCCTGGAGGCGGACATGGTGCCGCTGCCTGAGCAGGTCAATGAGGTGGTCGAAGCGGATGATTATGCTGAGGAGGGGTGAAACAGGTTGGGGCTAACGGTTGACGGCAAATGCTGCGGCGCGCATAAGGTGCATGTAGTCTACATGGGCAAGGTCATTGGTGTCTATATCAATGACCTTGCTTTCTAGTGGCAGGCGGGCGTAGCGCGGGCCTTCAACGAGCGCCTTGAATTCTTCGGCGGATAAAGCCGGAGCAGAGGTGTGACAGGCGTGACGTTCACCCTGAGCGCGGCGCGCTTGTTCGCGCTGATACAGCACGTCTGTTGCTGCGATGCAATAAAATTGTAGAAATTCAAGGCGATAGCGGCTCTTCAAGTCGAGGAAGTGAGCAGTACTTTGCTCTGCCCAAAAGGCGGTTTCGGTAATCATGGCGGGCACACCGGCGCGCAATTGTGTTTCAAGCTGGCGAAACAGGGCTTGAAAACAGGCCGCGCCAAGTTGAGCTGTCCAGTTGGGGGCGGAATTGGGCAGGGCGTCAAACAGGGCTTCTTTCAGATCGTCTTTGCTGAAGAGCGGCAGGTTCAGGTCATGCGCCAAACGGCGGCTGAGGAGGGTCTTGCCGCTGGCCGGCGGGCCGTGGAAAATAATGATCAGAGATTTGTTCATAGCTCCATCCAGATGGTCACCGGGCCATCGTTGATCAGTTCAACCTGCATGTGGGCGCCAAATTCGCCGGTTTGGGTTGGCAAGCCCTGTTGGCGCAAGGCTTCGGCAAAGAAGTCGCATAGGGGGCGGGCAAGTTCGGGCGGGGCTGCCTCGGTAAAGGCAGGGCGGTGACCTTTACGCGTATCCGCAAACAGGGTGAATTGTGAGACGAGTAGTGCTTCGCCGCCGATATCGAGCACCGAGCGATTCATTTTGCCGTTTTCATCGCCAAAGATGCGCAGATGGGCAATTTTGTAGGCCAGTTGTTGGGCTTTGGCCTGATCATCGTTGGGGCCAATGCCGAGCAGAATCAGAAGGCCCGGGCCAATTTTGGCGACCTGACGCTGTTCAATGGTGACGCTTGCTTGACTGACGCGTTGCAGGACAGCTTTCATCGTTGAATGGGGGCCAAACCAATGGCGGCGCGCACTTCTTCCATGGTGGCTTCGGCGATCTGTCGGGCGCGACGGGCACCATCGTGCAACACATCCCACACCGCATCGGGGTTCTGGTCAAGTGCTGCGCGGCGGGTGCGGAATGGCTCGAGATGGGCGTTCAAGTTGGCCGCAAAACGTTTTTTGCAATCCACACAGCCAATGCCTGCGCGGCGACATTCGCTATCAATCATGCTGACTTCTTCAGCGGGGGAGAAAACCTTGTGCATGGTGAAGACGTTGCACACTTCCGGGCGTCCCGGGTCCGTGCGGCGCATTCGCTGCGGGTCGGTGACCATGCTCATGACGCGTTGAGTCGTTTCTTGGGGAGTGGCGGCCAGCTCAATGTGATTGTTCAGGCTTTTGCCCATTTTTTGTTGTCCATCAATGCCAAGGACCTTTGGCACCTCGGTCACTTTCATTTCTGGCTCAATCAGGGCGTTGGTCTGGTAACGGTAATTGAAGGAGCGCACGGTTTCACGCGCAAATTCGATATGCGGTGCCTGGTCCACACCAACGGGCACCAGGCCGGCTTTGTAGAGAACGATGTCAGCGGTCATTAATACGGGGTAGCCAACCAGGCCGTAGTTGACATTGTTGGGCTGACTGCGCACTTTTTCTTTGAAGGTTGGCAGGTCGGTTAGCTTGCCAAGCGGGGTGACCATGGAAAGAAGGGTGTGTAGCTCGGTGACTTGCGGCACGTGGGATTGTACGAAGACGATGCTTTCTTCTGGGCGAATGCCGACTGCCAACCAGTCCAGCGCCATTTCATACGTGTTTTGGCGCAATTCAAAGGTGGTTTCGAGGGTTGTCAGGGCGTGCAAATCCACAATGCAGTAAATGCATTCATAATCTTCCTGCAGGGCAACGTAGTTTTTCATGGCGCCGAGATAGTTGCCAAGGTGTTGACGGCCTGTTGGGCGCGCGCCGGAGAATACACGGCCTTTTTTATGGGTCATGGGGTGCCTTCCTTCAAGCATTCTTAGAGTGACCGGGGTATTGCGTGGCCCGGTTTTAAGTAGCCTAAATTATAACGCAGACAGCGTCTTTTTGGTACAATGTGCGTATGTCAAAAACATCCTGGTTGGCCAAGCGCGTGTTTGATGTGACGTTGGTGTTGTTATCCTTGCCATTGACCTTGCCGTTGATGGGGCTTGTGGCGTTGTTGGTCAGGGTTAAGTTGGGGGCGCCGGTGTTGTTTGTGCAACCGCGGCCTGGCTATCGGGGGCAGATTTTTCGCCTGGTGAAGTTTCGCACGATGCGCGAGGCATTGGGCCCGGATGGCAAGCCTTTGCCGGATGGGCAGCGCCTGACGCGGTTGGGGCGTTTGTTGCGAGCGAGCAGTTTGGATGAGCTGCCTGAGCTTTGGAATGTGTTGCGGGGGGAGATGAGCCTGGTGGGGCCGCGTCCGCTGTTGGTGGCTTATCTGCCGCGCTACACGCCGGAGCAAATGCGGCGGCATGAGGTTTTGCCGGGCATCACGGGCTGGGCGCAGATTCATGGGCGCAATGCGTTGACTTGGGAAGAGAAATTCCGCCTGGATGTGTGGTATGTGGATCACCGTTCGTTATGGCTGGATGTAAAGATTTTGTTTTTGACGGTGTGGAAGGTTTTGAAACGCGAAGGGGTGGAGCACCCTGGTCAGGCAACGATGAGTGAGTTTATGGGCTCGTCAGAGGCGCATGGCGTAGACCGCGGCGCTGATGGCGAGTAGCTGCCTGGCATGGGCAGAGAGCTGCGGATATTTGAGTGCGCCGAGACAGCTGAAGGTAAAGGCGAGCCATATTTCGCGTGTTTGGGTAGGGTATAGCAAACAGCGCGCGGCGATCTCTTGCAGGGCGTTGAGCAAGGGCAGGCCGTCAGCTTGCATTTGTTGCGCATAGCCTTGGGGATTAGGGAATTGTGTGGCGTAGATGTGCACGATAACTTCGGCGGCCAGGTGCGAGAAATCGGCTAGCGGATGGCCAAGGCGGGTTTCGGAGAAGTCAATCAGCCACATCAGCCCTCCAGGGCCAATGAGGATGTTTTCAAGGTTGAGATCGCCATGGATGATGGAACGACTGGCCTGGACGGTTTCGTTGAGCCAGTTGGGTAACTGTGGCAATAGATTGGGCAAGCCAATTTCTTGCAATCCATCGCTCCATTGGTGTAAGAGGCTGGCGCGAGTGGATAGGATGCGTGCCAGGGTATGGCTGGGTGGGGTGGGCGCCAACCAACGCAGACGCAAAGGCGGTGCACCTGCAATTGCTTTGCCGGTCAGGCTGTAGGAACGGCCATCGGCGCGCAGCTCGGTTTGGCTGAATGTGCCAATTTCGACAATGTCACCGGGGGCCAGGGTCAGCTGGGTTGGGCTGGTTTGTTCGTTCAGTACTGCGCGGGCTGTCGCGCGGCCCTCAATGGGCTCAAGGATGAGGTGAGCGGGCAAAACGCGATCATATTCTTCCCCCCAGCGGAATGTGGCCGGTTGGCGTTGCAACCACCAGTTGGCGCCAAAGGTTTCAAAAAGCTGCCATAGGTGTTGGGGAGTGGGATCCGCTAGCAGCTTTTGGCGCAGGCTGATAGGCTGTTCGCCGGGGCGTCCGATGAAGGTATATTGCACTGCGGCGCGCTGGCTGTTGGGCAGGGTGACGGGGGCATGTTGGATGCGGGCTGTGATGGGGGGCAGGCGGTCTTTGACAAAGGTCTCATAGGCCTGATATTCGCGCTCGATGGCGGTGCGCCCGCCAAGTTTGACAATGGTCGTGGCGTCGCTTTGTCCATCGTTGCGAATGGGGAGGGCAAGAAAGGTACGCGCCCCAGAATAGCCAGAGAGGAATTCGCTTTTGATCAACAAGCGGGCGTAGCGCTGAAATAGAGCTTGCAACAGGGCGCGCTCTTGTGGGGTTAGTTGGAGTTCGCCCGAGTCGATCTGCACTGCTGGGTTGGGGGATAGGATGCGTAGCTTGGGCCGGCGGTCGGGGCTGCGCAACAATAGCCCAGTGAGGCTGAAGCTGCTGCCGAGCAATAGGGCAAACAAACCTGTGCCGAAAGCAAGCGGGCGAGGCAGGCCAAAGAAAGAACGCACCTGGATGGATAAGCTGCGCGTGTAAACCTGGGTTTGGACGGTGTGGTTGGGGTTGCCATCCAGTGGGTGCCATTCGAGCCAAAGGTTGAGGGAAAGACGTTGTTGACCGGCATGGCGCGGCGTCAGGCTCCAACGAAAGGTGATCGGGTGACCGGGTTCAAGGGACAGCGCCTGCTCACTGCTGGGCGAAACATCAAAAGTGACTGCATCGAGGCGGGCGCGCACCAACAAGCTGTAACCGGCACGGTATTCAATGACGGCGGGTTGTGTGACAAGCGTATGTTCAGGGAACTCGGTTTCTACGACATATCCATCTTGGGTTGGAATGAGGGATAGGCGGATGATATCCGACTCGCCGAGATGCATTTCATCTGGCCATTCCAGTTCGATGAGGCGCCCTTCGCTGGATGGGGTGGGCACTCCAGTTTGTGGCGTGGGGGTGTTGGGGTATGCATCAGTTGGAGATTTGGTGTTTTGGCGGGG
>JAIWNK010000155.1 GCA_020216845.1 Anaerolinea sp.
GCGCTGGCGGGGATTTACGAAACCCGCGGGGAGCTGGGCGAGGCGGAGCGGCTGTACCGGCAATCGCTGGCGATCCGGGAGGCGCTGGGGGACGTGCAGGGCAAGGGGGCGACGTTGCACGCGCTGGGGCATTTGTATCAGATGCGCGGGGAGCTGGGCGAGGCGGAGCGGCTGTACCGGCAGGTTCTGGAGATTATGGAGGCGCTTGGGGACGTGCAGGGCAAGGGGGCGACGCTGCACGCGCTGGCGGGGATTTACGTTGTGCGCGGGGAGCTGGGCGAGGCGGAGCGGCTGTACCGGCAATCGCTGGAGATCCGGAAGGCGCTGGGGGACGTGCGGGGCAAGGGGGCGACGCTCGCCATGCTGGGGCAGTTGCTGGCGCAGCAAGGGCGCTTGGCCGATGGGCGGGCGATGGTGTTGCAGGCGTTGAGCTTGCTGGAGGGCATGGGCGCGGCAGGCGATGCGGCGCAGGTGCGGGAGATTTTACAGGCGATGGGCGGCGAGGCCGTCGCTTCAGCGGGTGAATTAACGCCGCAGGTCTATCAGGCGCTGCTGCTTGTTGGGCAGGCGGTCTTTGCGGCGCGACGCGGTGCGGCGCTCGATGCACAGGCTGAACAGGAATTGCAAGCAATGCAACAGGCTGGGGGTGTGTGGGTGTCGGTTGCTGCGTTCTTCCGGCAGGCGGCGCAGCCTGGTCAGGCGTTGCCGGTGCTGCCGGAGGGGCTGCCGGCGCCGCTGCGTGCCATGTTGGAGGATTTTTTGTCGGTTTGGTAGCAGGGGCAGGACTGGGTTTGTGCAGGGCGGGGCAGGGTTCAAGACCGTCCTGCCCCTACGGTGTGTGTGTTTGTTGTGCGTGTTCCGTGCCTTCCGTGGTTCATTTGGGGTGGCAGGACTGGGTTTGTGCAGGGCGGGGCAGCGTTCAAGACCGTCCTGCCCCTACGGTGTGTGTGTTTGTTCCGCGTATTCCGTGCCTTCCGTGGTTTTTATGGTGGGGTGGGCAGGACTGGGTTTGTGCAGGGCGGGGCAGCGTTCAAGACCGTCCTGCCCCTACGGGTGTGTGTTTGTTCCGCGTGTTCCGTGCCTTCCGTGGTTCATTTGGGGTGGGCAGGGTTCAAGACCGTCCTGCCCCTACGGGTGTGTGAGTTTGTGTGGGGAAACGGGCCACCCCCCTCTGGGTGGAGAGGGGGGTGGCAAAAGGAGGTGAGAAATTGCGTAAGGTTTAGATCCAGCCGCGCAGTTCCATCGCCTTGACCACGCGCGCAATTGCTACCATGTAGGCGGCATCGCGCATGAAGACGTTTTCCTGCAAGGCCATATCCAACACGCTCTTGAAGGCCAGGGTCATCTTGGTGTCGAGCTTTTCGAGGACTTCTTCCTTCGTCCAGTAGAAGTTCATGTCGTTTTGCACACCTTCGAAATACGAGACCGTCACACCACCCGCATTGCAGAGGAAGTCGGGGATGACGAAGATGCCGCGTTCTTTGATGACTTCGTCGGCTTCGGGGGTCGTCGGGCCATTGGCGCCTTCGGCAATCAGGCGGACGCGCGGGCTGATCTTCTGCACGGTTTCGGCATTGATCTGCCCTTCGAGGGCGGCCGGGATGAGGATTTCAACATCTTTGCTGATCCAGGCATCGCCGGGTTCGATGACGTAGCCGGCGGCTTTGGCAGCTTCTTTGTCAATCGTGCCGTATTGGTCGGTGATGGACATGAGGAAGCGGGCATCAATGCCATCTTCTTTGGTGAAGGTGTAGGAGGTGCGGTCGGCGCGGTCCCAGCAGGAAACGCAAATGACCTTGCCGCCCAAGATTTCGGCGTAGCCGATGGCCGCGTATTGCGCCACATTGCCAAAGCCCTGAATGGCGACTTTGCAAGTCTTGGGGTCCATGCCCAGGTGCTTCATGGCTTCGCGAACGGTGTAGATGACGCCAAAGCCGGTTGCTTCGGTGCGGCCCAAAGAGCCACCGCCGCCAACGGGTTTGCCGGTGATGACGCCGGGGGTGTATTCGCCGACGAGTTTGGAATATTCATCCATCATCCAGCCCATCATCTGCGGGGTTGTGCCAACATCGGGGGCGGGCACATCCTGGCGGTTGCCAATGTTGCGCCACATTTGCTGCACCCAACCGCGGCACAGGCGTTCTTTTTCGCCAACTGACAGGGTCGCCGGGTCTACAATCACACCACCCTTGCCGCCACCCAGGGGGATGTCGGCAACGGCGCATTTCCAGGTCATCCAGGTCGCCAGGGCGCGGACGGTGTCAATCGTCTCCGCCGGGTGGAAGCGGATGCCACCCTTGTTGGGGCCGCGAGCATCGTTGTGTTGCACACGAAAACCTTGGAAGACGCGGATTGTACCGTCATCCATGCGCACGGGAATGCGGAACGCAAACTCGCGCAGCGGCCAGCGCAAAATTTCGCGCACCTGCGGATCGAGCTTGAGCAAATCCGCAACGTGATCGAACTGACGCTGTGCCATTTCAAACGCATTGGTCTGTCCTGCCATTGAAACCTCTCCTGTTTGAGATTTGAAAAAATAGGTTTGATGCCGATTTGCGGCAAAGTGAACCATGAAGTACAGCGTTAAGTGTACCCTTCTGATGGGGAACGTCAAGATAATGAAAATCGTCTATCGTTTATGACCCCTGCTTAAAATCGGGTGACTTTCGTAATGCTGCAAGCTCAGTTGTCACACACGGCTTGTAAGACGATGGCGCTGCGTGGTACCAACAGGTAATGGGATGCGTGCTGCAGGGGCTGAGGTGGGTTGCAAAAATCCTGTCCGCCGGGGCGGGCGCTATCGCTGACCAGTGCCCATTGCCAGCCGGTGGGCAATAGCGGCAGCTCAAAGCTCAGCGCTTCCCAATAGGCGTTGAAAGCCAGGTAGATGCGTTCGCAGCTATCCGGCTCGCCCAACTCGCAGGCCAGGCTGTGCGAATACACACCCCAATCGGGGGCGTTGAGGTGCACACCATGCCAGATGAGCTGTGGCCCGCCGGGGTCGCTCCAAAAATAGGGCTGCTTGAAGAGGTTGAGCGAGCTGCGCCAGGCAATGAATTGTTTGATGAAGTTCAGCAAATTTATCTGTTGGGAGAGGCTATTCCAATCGAAGGCGACGCGTTGACAATAGGCGTTGTTGTTGCCCTGTTGGCTGCGGCGCACTTCATCCCCCATCAGCAGCATGGGGGTGCCCTGTGCACAAAGCAAGCTGATGAAGAAGTTCTTGATCTGCCGCGCCCGCAAGGCTTCGATTTGCGGGTCGTCGGTTGGCCCTTCCACGCCGCAGTTCCAGCTGAAGTTGGCATCCAGGCCGTCGCGGTTGCCCTGCAGGTTGCGCTCGTTGTGCTTTTGGTTGTATGAAACCAGGTCGTTGAGGGTGAAGCCATCGTGACAGGTGACAAAATTGATGCTGCGTGCCGGGATGCGGTCGGTTTGCGGATAGAGATCACGGCTGCCGCTCAGCCGGGCGGCAAAATGGCGCACGCTGTTGGTGTCGCCTTTGAGGAAACGCCGCACGTCATCGCGAAACTGACCGTTCCACTCTGCCCAACGATGGCCGATGAAGGAGCCCACCTGATAAAGCCCGCCAGCATCCCAGGCTTCGGCGATGATTTTGGTGCCCGCCAGGATTGGGTCGGATTCGATTTCCCACAGGATGGGCGGGTCGTTGAGCGGTTGTCCGTGCTTGTCGCGCGCCAGCACCGAAGCCAGGTCAAAACGGAAGCCGTCTACGTGCATTCCCTGCACCCAGTAATGCAGACAGTCCATAATCATGCGGCGGACAATCGAATGGCTTGCATCCAGCGAGTTGCCGCAGCCGCTGTAATCCTGATAGCGTTCGGGGTGTTGTGGGTCAATCAGGTAATAGGCGCGGTTTTCAATGCCGCGCAGGCTGAGGGTCGGCCCTTCGGGGCCGTTTTCGGCGGTGTGATTGAAGACGACATCGAGGATGACCTCAATGCCGGCGCGATGAAAGGCCTTGACCATTTGGCGAAATTCCATCACCGGGCCAAGCGGGGTGCGCTGTGAGCTGTAAGCATCATGTGGGGCAAAGAAGGCCATCGGGGCGTAGCCCCAATCGTTGGAGAGGCCAAAGGGGGCTTCTTGGGCGTCAAATTGTTGCACGGGGAGCAGTTCGACGGCGGTGATGCCAAGTTGTTTCAGGTAGGGGATCTTTTCGATTAAGCCAGCATAGCTGCCGCGTAGTTCGGCGGGCAGGCCAGAGCTTTCGTCACGGGTGAAGGCGCCGACGTGCAGCTCGTAGAGCACAGAGCTGGCAAAGGGATGTTGCAGCGGTTCATCGCCTTCCCAATCATAGCCGCGCAAATCTACAACGACGCAGCGGGCAGCTTCGGCGCAGTTATCGCCTGGTTGGCTTGCCGCTTTGCGGCGATAGGTGTGGGTGGTGACGGCGCGGGCGTAGGGGTCGAGCAGCACTTTGGTCGGGTCAAAGCGCAGGCCGCGCTCTGGAACATAAGGGCCATAGACGCGATAGGCATAGAGCTGCCCGGCGCCAATTCCGGGGACGAAGATGTGCCAGTAATAAAAGGTGCGGTTGATTTGCGGGTCGAGGCGCAGGATGTGTTGGGGTTGAGGGTCTTCGGGGTTGGCAAACAGCAACAACTCAACACCGGTGGCGTTGCGCGAGAAGAGCGAGAAGTTGACGCCACCGCGCATCGGTGTGGCGCCCAGGGGGGCAGCATGTCCCGGTAGCGGGGAATTCATAGATTCATTATATACCTTCAGACGCAAAAGCGAGCACCGGTTCGGGTGCGTTTTTCGGCCAAAGACGATATTCATGATATGATAGGGGGCATTCTGTTTGTGGAGGCAGGTGTTGTGATGCCAGGTATATTTTTGGGCGAAGTAGCGGCCCTTAGCGCTGCACTGGCCTGGGCAGTGGCTGCCGTTTGGTTTGAGCGCGTCGGTCGGCAGGTGCGTCCGATGGAACTGAATTTGCTAAAAGGCAGCGGAGCCTTGCTGCTGATGCTGGCAACTTTGTTGCTGACCGGGGATTGGTTTGCGCACCTCCCACCGTTGGCCCTGGTTCTGCTGCTGTTGAGTGGGGCATTGGGCATTGGTTTGGGCGATAGTGCCTATTTTGAGGCGCTGCGCCGGTTGGGGGTGCGGCGGGCGTTGTTGTTGGGCACTCTGGCGCCGCCGATGACGGCGCTGTTGGGGTTGTTGCTCGGCGAAACGCTGAGCTTCAGCGCCTGGGCGGGGGTGCTGCTGACGAGCGGTGGCGTGGCCTGGGTGATTACCGAGCGTACGCCGGGCTACACTGCTGTGCAGCAAAGCGATGTGCGGCGCGGGGTTTTGTTTGGCGTGGCGGCGGCGTTGGCGCAGGCGGGCGGGGCGATTCTTTCGCGCCTGGTTTTCTTGCAGACGACCGTCAGTCCGCTGCAAAGTGCCATTTTGCGCCTTGCGGCGGGGGTGGCGTTGTTGTTTGTGCTGTTGCTTGTGCAGCGGCAGGCCTTGTTGAGCTGGCGCAAGCTGCCGCAGGCGCGTCAATTGCTGGGGTGGTTGGCTTTGGCGGTGTTGGTTGGCACCTTTTTGGCGATTTGGTTGCAGCAGATTTCCTTCAAGCTGGCCCCAACCGCAATTGCACAGACTTTGTTGGCGACGAGCCCCATCTTTGGCTTGTCAATTGCCTGGCGGATGGGGGAGAAGCTCAGCCCGCGCGCCATTTTGGGCGTGCTGGTGGCGGTTGGCGGCGTGATGTTGCTCTTCTTGGGGCCGCAATGAGCCGGGTCCGTTCTTCCTTGCCGCTTTTGTTGGCGGCGGTGATTTGGGGCTTTGCCTTCGTTGCGCAGCGGGTGGGCATGGAATTTGTCGGTCCGTTCACGTTCAACGCGGTGCGGTTTGCCCTGGGCGGGCTCTCGCTCTTGCCGGCGGCTTATTTCTTGCGGCGGGCAAAGCCTGCGCCGCGCCCACGGTTGTTGTTGGGCGGGGGGGTGCTGTTGGGGGTGGTGTTGTTTGGCGGGGCGTCTTTGCAGCAGATGGGCCTGGTGTTCACAACCGCTGGGAAAGCGGGCTTCATCACGGGGCTGTATGTCGTCTTGACGCCGCTGCTGGGGTTGCTTTGGCGGCAAAAGACGAGCTGGAACGCCTGGTTGGGGGCGTTGTTGGCCGTGCTGGGGCTGTATTTGTTGACGGTCGAGGGGCCGCTTTCAATTGGGCGCGGCGATGCGTTGGTGTTGCTGGGTGCCTTTTTCTGGGCGGGGCATGTGCAGTTGACCGGTTGGCTGGTGCAGCGTTTGGATGCGTTGTGGCTTTCGGTGGTGCAATTCGCGGTGTGCGCGCTGTTGAGCGCGGTTGTGGCCTGTTTGGGCGAGGGGGTTGCGCTGAGCGGGTTGCAACAGGCGGCAGCAGCGATTTTGTATGGCGGTTTGCTGTCGGTGGGGGTGGCCTATACGCTGCAGGTCGTCGGGCAAAAAAACGCACCGCCGGCATTGGCGGCGGTGTTGTTGAGCCTGGAAACAGTCTTTGCAGCATTGGGGGGGTGGTGGCTGCTGGGGGAAATGCTGTCTGGGCGCGCCTTGTGGGGCTGCGCGTGCATGTTTGCTGGCATGTTGGTTTCGCAGGTGGACTGGCGCGGGTTGAAAAACTAGTCGGCGTTTGCCTCGGCCTGTTCTTCTGGCAATTCCTGGCCGTTTTCCTCTGTCAGGTCAATGGCAAATTGGACGCGATCATCGGTGTATTCCACCCGCACGACCTTGCCCTGCACTGTGAGGGTTGCCTGTCCATCCTCGCGGGCCACTTCTAAGGTGACGATGTCACCTGCTTTTAGCTCGGCTTCCTGGGTCAAACGAACCAAAATGCCGACAGCGCTGACATTGACCGCTTTGCCGCGCGCCTTGACGGGTTTGACAATGCGCACAGCACGGCTGACATCAAACCGATTGGCACGGCGGGTGTTCGGAAACCCCAATGACTCGCGATCGTCCTCGTCCACTTTTGCCTCCAACACTTTTTGCAATCAAACTCTCTTCGTTATGATAGCATATTTTGGCGGTGCAGTTTCTTCAGGTTTGGTTTCAAATTTTCAGCGTCTGGTTGGGGGCAGCGTAGATTGCAAAAAAGGGGCTGTTCAACCCATGCTGAACAGCCCCGTGGGGTTGATGAGGGTTTCTTACTCGCCGAGGAGTGCTACAGCTGCCTGTGTGCGCTGATAGCGACCATTTTCTTCTTGCAACAGGTTGGCTTCGATCAGCTCGCGCACACTGGCGCGGATGCGGAAGAGCGGCAGACCTGTCCGTTGGGCAAGCTCAGCGGGGGTTTGCAAAACATCGGCAGCGCGCAACAAAGTGCGGGCTGAGGGCGAGAGGGTGCCATCGGGGTTAACGCAGGCCATGGCGCACTATTCCAAAGACTTCTTGCACAGATACCAATCCACGCATTCGTAGCCTTCTTTGAGGCGTTCTTCGACCATCTCGATGGTCTTGGGAGGCGGAACGATGACTTTGTCGCCGGGCTTCCAGTTGGCGGGCATGGCAACACCATATTTGTCGCTGGTTTGCATGGCGTCAATGATGCGCAAGATTTCTTGCATGTTGCGGCCAATGGTCATTGGGTAGTAGAGCATGAGGCGCAAAATGCCTTTCGGGTCAATGATGAACACGGCCCGCACGGCTTCGGTTTTGCTGGCACCGGGCTGCACCATGCCATACAGGCTGGCGACTTCTTTGTTCAGGTCAGCGATGATGGGGAAGGGAATTTTGACGCCGGTCTTTTGCTCGATGTTGAGCGTCCAGGCAATGTGCGAATAGAGGCTGTCAATGCTCAGGCCGAGCAATTCCACGCCGCGCGCTTGCAGCTCGGGGTAGATTTGGGCAAAAGCGATGAATTCGGTTGTGCAAACGGGGGTGAAGTCAGCCGGGTGTGAGAAGAGGATTAGCCATGAATCGCGGTAGTCGGAGAGGCGAACGACACCATGGGTGGTGACGGCCTCAAATTCGGGGGCGGGTTCGTTCAGCCGCGGGAACGTTACGGGTTTGGGTTGCAATACTTCTTCGGTCATTTCTTTCTTATCCTTTCCTGGAATTTTGTGAAATGCGTACCTTTATTATATAAGATTTGATGCAAAAGGTATGCGAAAGTTACAGGGAAAAACAACGCTGCCCCACTCAAAAGAAGTGGGGCAGCGCAATTGGCTTTGGGGTGGGGTTAGCCCGCAAGGTCCAGGGCGGCTTCGGGTTGCTCTTCTGCTTGTGGGCGATGCAGGACGATTTGACCATCTTCGTTCACGTCAATCAAAATCGTGTCGCCATCGCGGAAGGTGCCATCCAAGAAGGCGTCGGAGAGACGGTCTTCAATGCGGTATTGGATGACGCGGCGTAGCGGGCGGGCGCCCATTTCGGGGTCATAGCCTTCGGCAGCCAGGGCTTCAAGCGCAGCTTCGCTGGGGCGCAGGGTGATGCGATGTTGTGCCAGGCGTTGCGAGACTTTGGCCAGCTCCAGTTCGACAATCTGTCGAATTTCGGCGCGGCTGAGCGAACGGAAGACGAACACGCCATCCAGGCGGTTGATGAATTCGGGGCGGAAGACGCGCTTGAGCGATTCGAGTAATTTTTTGCGCATCTCTTCGTAGGCAATGCGTTCTTCTACCTCTTCATCTTGTTTGAGGACAAAGCCCAAGCTGTTTTCGCGTTTGATCATCTCAGCGCCGATGTTGGTCGTCATGACGATGATGGCGTTGCGGAAATCTACTTTGTGGCCGCGCGCATCGGAAAGATGGCCCTCTTCCATGATTTGCAGCAACATGTTGTGCGCTTCGGGGTGGGCTTTTTCAATTTCGTCGAAGACGACGATGGAGTAGGGGCGACGGCGGATGGCCTCTGTCAGCTGACCGGCTTCTTCGTAGCCGACGTAGCCGGGCGGGGCGCCAACCAAACGGCTGACATTGTGCCGTTCCATAAATTCGGACATGTCAATTTGGATGAGGGCTTCTTCGCTGCCGAACAGGAAGCGTGCCAGGGCTTTGGAAAGCTCGGTTTTGCCGACACCAGTGGGGCCCATGAAGACGAACGAGCCAATTGGGCGGCGCGGGTCTTTGAGGCCGGCGCGGGCGCGCCGCACGGCTTTGGAGATGGCGACAATCGCTTCATCCTGGCCGACGATGGTGCGGTGCAATTCCTCTTCCATGTGCAGCAGGCGGGCGGTTTCGTTTTCAGAAAGCTGCGTGACGGGTACGCCGGTCCACATCGAGACCATTTCGGCGATGTCTTCGGCGCTGACGGTTGGGCTGCTGGCCCGATCCCAGCCATTGCGCAGACGTTCAATTTGTGCTTCGATGCTGCGCTGTTCTTCTTCGAGGTCGTGGGCAACTTCGGGGCGGCCTTCTTCAATGGCCTGGTTTTGACGGGCGCGCAGGTCTTTGAGCTGCGCCATCAATTCTTTGACGGTTTGAGCGCTTGGGCTCTTATACATGCGCACGCGCGAAGCGGCTTCATCAATCAGGTCAATGGCTTTGTCGGGCAAGAAGCGCTCGGTGACGTAGCGCGCTGAAAGGTGCGCGGCAGCTTCGATGGCTTCATCGGAGATGGTCAGGCGGTGATGTTCCTCATAAGCCCGGCGGATGCCGCGCAGGATTTGGATGGTCTCTTCGATGGTGGGCTCATTGACCAGGATGGGTTGAAAGCGCCGTTCCAGGGCGGCATCGCTTTCGATGTGTTTGCGATACTCATCCAGTGTGGTGGCGCCGATGACTTGCAGTTCGCCGCGCGAGAGGGCGGGTTTGAGGATGTTGGCGGCATCTACCGATGAACCGGCTGCGCCAGCCCCAACCAACATATGCAATTCGTCAATGAACAAAATCGAACCGGCGGATTTGAGTTCGTCAATCACGCGCTTGAGGCGCTCTTCAAACTGACCGCGATACATGGTGCCAGCGACCAGCGAGCCCACATCGAGCTGCAAGACGCGCTTGCCGAGCAGCGGAGCGGGCACATCGCCTTCGATGATGCGCTGTGCCAGGCCTTCGACGATGGCGGTTTTGCCTACGCCGGGTTCGCCGATCAGCGCCGGGTTGTTTTTGTTGCGGCGAGCCAAAATTTGGATGACGCGTTCAATTTCCATTTGCCGACCGATGACCGGGTCGAGCTTGCCTTCTTCGGCCTTTTGGGTCAGGTCGGTTGCCAGCTGATCTACCAGCGGCGTTTTGGATCGTCCAGCTTCGGGGCGAGAGGCGGGAGACGCTGCGCTTTGCGGGCCGGGGCCAGCTGTGCTCGCAGCTGTTGTTGGGCCGGTGTTCTCTTTCAACACGCGGTGTGTCTGACGGCGCACCTGTTCGGCGGTGACGCCCAGTTTGCGCAGCACTTCCATGGCCAGGCCCTCTTCGGAGCGCACCAGGCCAAGCAGCAAATGTTCCGTGCCAATGTAGTGATGCGTCAGACGGCGGGCTTCTTCAATGGAAAATTCCAGCACCTGTTGCACGCCCGGGGAAAGATCGGGGCGGCCAACGCGTTCCGTGCCAAAGCCGCTCAGGCGTTCCACCATTTCGATCAGACGATCTTGCTCCAAACCCAAATCGCGCAGCACGCGCCCGGCAATGCCGCCTTCTTCTTGCATTAATCCCAACAATAAATGCTCGGTGTTGATTTGTGGCTGACGCATTCGTTCTGCTTCTTGATGCGCCAGACTTAATACACGGCGAGCTCGCTGTGTAAAGCGTTCCATTCCAGCCATGGAAACCTCCTAATTTCAATCGCAGACGCAGAACCAAGCCCGAAAAATATGTCAGTTTTGTTGCCGCACACTGCGTCTGTCCGTAAATGCCTGCGAGCGCAGGCCGCTTGTGGGGGAATGGTCGGTTTGAGCGACCTCCCATATTCTTAATCTTCTAGCTTGATTCTACCAAACTTTGAGAAAAATTCCAGACAGACTTTTGCAGGGTTATACACCGTGCGGTTTAGGGCACCCAGGCCCACCAATAGAAGGCGGCCAGGAGCAAAATCTGTGCGCCCAAAGCCACTATGCTGTAGAGGATGCGCGCCCAACGGTTTTTGAGGGCAAAGGCTAACACGAAGAAGATGGGGAAGATGATGAGGGCATAGCGGGCGGTGGCGCCTAATAGCCCTTCGTTTTGGACTTTGACCAGGACGGAAAGCAGCAATGCCCATCCCAAGAGCGAGTGGGAGAGTGGCAGTCGGCGCGCACCAAGGAGGAGCAGCACCAGGCAGAGCAAGGCCAGGCTCAGGTTGAAGAACAAAGCGCCGCCGCCAACAGGCGCACCGGATAGCAGGGCACGCAGGTTGCCGAGGATGCCTTCCCAGGGCCAGCCCAGGTGTTGATTCCAGCCGCTGCTGACGGTTTTCCAGGGCCAATCGGCTTGGGTGAACAGGCGAATGTAGATGCCATAGCTGAGCATGGTCAGCGGTGGCAACGACAAGCCGACCAACCAGGGCCAGGCGGCGCGCAGGCGTTGCCTGAGTGGCAAAGATTGCAAAGATCGCAAAAATTGCAGGCCTTCCCAGAGCAGGGGCAGGGTCAGGAAGATGCCTTGGTGACGGGTGAGGACGGCGGCAGCTGCACCAAGGCCGGCCAGCAGCCAACGGCGCTGACGGGCAGCGCGGATGCTGAGCAGGGCACACAGCAAAAATGTTGCCTCGCTGTAACCAGCCATCAAGAAGAACGCTGTGGGAAAGAATATCAGTGCCAATACGGCCGCGGTGGCGTGTTCTTCGCCCCATTCTTCTTCGGCCAGGCGATACAGCAGCAGCACGGCGCCGAATGTGCTCAGCGTGGAGACGAGCAGGGCCGAGACCAGAGGCGGCAGGCCGGTGAGCGTGCCAACGCGAATCAGCAGCGGGTAGAGCGGTGGCCAGATGGTATTGTTGGGGTCGGCATAGCCTTGTTGGGCAATATCCAGGTAGTGGATCGTATCCCAGCGATACCAGGGCGCCAGGAAGAGCCGCAGCAAGACCGGGCCTTGCTCAAGCGAGGCCAACAAGTGCGGGTCATGGGGCGCCCCGGGGGTGATCCAAACCGGCACAAGCCAGGCAATCAGCGCGGCCACCAGGCTGTTGAACAGGCGCAGGCCCAGGGTGGCAAGCAGCGCAGTTCGCAGGGCGCGGCTGAGCGGCGGAAGGGTCATGGGCGGGTTGTTCGTCGGCGCAGTTGATAGGTGAGCCACCCTGCCGTCGCCAGGGATAGCACAAGCCCAACGATCAGCAATGCCAGGTAGGGCGCATCGGCGTGATTGGCAACATGCAAGACCTGTGGCGCAGCGGTGGGCGGGAAGAGCGTGTCGAGGTGCGTCACTTTCCACAGCTCACGATGTTGTTCCAGGTCGTTGATCAGCAGCAGGAGCAAAATGGGCGCGAGCGGACGGATCCAACGCGGCAGCGTGCCAGCGTCGAGCCAGCGTTGTGCGGCCAGGGCAGCCAGGGCCATGCCGAATACGAGCGGTACGATCAACAGGCGAGCTGAAACGCGCTCGCCGGTGAACAATGGGATGCGCAGGACAAAGAACAGGTTGTAGAGCCGACCGATGCTGAGCAGGGCAAGCGCCGCCAGGGGAGCCAACAGGCTGACATAACGCCCCGGCAGGCTTGCACGCCAGCGCCACACGCCCCAGGCGCCCAAGCCAAAGACAAACAACGTTCCCAGCAGGCCAAGGTAGTGGTCAAATTCCCACCAGGCGACGAGTTGGGTTAGCAAGGTGCGGGTTTGCAATGCTTGTGCCGGTTCAATTAACACCAACAGGCCTTTGAAGACATCCAACAGGGTGGGGAAGCCGGACAGAAAGCCAATCTTCAAATCGGTGGCAACCAGGGCCGCCGGCAAAATGCGGAACAGGCACAGGCCCACGCTGAATGCCCCGGCCAGCAGTGCGGCCTTGAGGCGGCGCGGTTGGAACAGACCGGCCAGCCCCAACAGCAGCAGACACCAGACGAACAGATGGTAGGAGCCCTGCAAGAAGATGATCAGCATCCAGCCGCTCACCTGTGCAACCCAGCGCCAGCCAACCGGTTTTTCGTACCACTCAAACATCCACAGCAGGAAGTAGGGCAGCAGAAAATAGCCGGCCCAGGTCAGGTGACCGACTGAGAGATGGGCGGTGATGTGGCCATTGAAGTTGAACAACCAGAACAGCGGAATGAAAACGGCCAGCGATAACCGCCATTTGCGTTGTAAGAGCAACAGCCCAACATAACCGGCGCTGTAGAGCAGCAACACATGGATTAAGCTAAAGGTGCCTACGCTGAACCAGTTCAGCAGCAGAACCTGCGGAGAGAGGATCAGGTCGGGGATGGCGAGAAAGCGGTCGGTGGCACCTTTCATGCCGGTGGGCGAATCGACGTGCAGCGGCAGCTTGCCGGTTTGCATGGCTTCTTGCTGAAAGCCAAGGCGCGGGCCGGTGATGTCATACCAGTCGCCCAAGTCAAAGGGCGGTTTTCCCCAGTTGAGGAAGTCGCCCCACTGAAAGAAACCGATCAGGAACAACCCGACCAGGGTCAGGCGGTAGAGGGTGCGGCTAAACCAGGAGAAGCCGGGGCGGAAGAAGATGTCGCCAAGCTCGCGCAGTCGTTCTTGCAGGGTGGGGGTCCAGGTCGCGTTCAATTTAACAAATATGCCATAATCCAGCGGGTGGTGGCCAGCAGTGCCTCAAGGTGCGTGCGTTCATAGTTGTGGGAGGCATCTACACCTGGGCCGATCAGTGCAACGGCAACATCGCCGCCGGCGCGCCAAAAGGCTTCGCCATCGGAACCGTAATAGGGGTAAATATCCACTTTGTAGGGAATGTCATATTGTTCGGCCAATTGACGCAGGCGATTGCTGAGGCCGTGATGATAGGGTCCGCCTGAATCTTTGACGCACAGGGTGGTGTGAAATTCATCCGAGGTTTGCCCGTCACCGACAGCAGCCATATCAACCGCAACAAGCTCGGTCACTTCGGCGGGGATGCCGGCGGAAGCGCCGTGGCCAACTTCTTCGTAGTTGCTGATGTGCAGGTAGGTGGTTTGCTTGGGGCGCAGGCCGGCGGCGTGCAGGCTTTGTGCGGCGGCCACAATGCAGGCAACACACGCTTTATCATCCAGGTGTCGGGAGCGGATGAAGCCATTGGTGACCTCAACGCGCGGGTCAAAGACGACGAAATCGCCGACGCCAATGCCGAGGGCGCTGGTTTCTTCGGCGCTGTTGGTGCGTGCGTCCAGGCGGACTTCCATGTTGTCGTCGTCGCGCTTGTCGTCGCTCGCATGGCTGCCATAGACATGCACCGAAGCGGCGTGCAGCAAAATGCTGCCGCGCACGCGCCGTCCATCATGGGTGAAGACCCAACAGCCTTCGCCTTCGACGAAGTTCCAGGGGTAGCCGCCGATTTTGGTCAGCTTGAGCCGCCCGTTCTTCTTGATTTCCTTGACCATGGCGCCAAGGGTGTCGGTGTGGGCGGTGAGGGTGCGCGGGGCATCGTTGTGTGTGCCGGGCCAGGTTGCAACCAGGGCGCCCTTGCGGGTGCGGGCACATTGGAGTGCTGGCAGGTTGGCCAGGGCGGTTTCGGTAAAGGCGATGCCAGGGGCGGCAAAGCCGGTTGGGCTGGGGGTGTTGAGCAGTCCAACCAAAAAGTCCAACAACGCGTCGGTTTGAATTTCAGGCAACATCGCATCCTCCATGAAGAAAAACATCAGCTGCGCGGGGCAATGCCCTCAAAAGCAGCAATTTTGGTGCGCCAATCCTCGGGAATGGTGCGGCTGGATTGGGCAAGATAGTCATAGGAGACCATCACCGTCTCGGCGCGGGCGAAGACGGGGCTGCCCTGTGCGCCTTCAATTTGATACTCGAAGCGCATGCTTTTGTTGCCCAGGTGTGCCACACGAATGCCGACGCGTAACTCCTGGCCTAGTGCAATCGGCAGCAGGTAGGCAACGTGAATGTCGGCAACAATCAGACCAATTTGAAAGAAGTCGCGTCCATCCCACAGTTCAAGATGTTGCAGATAGGCCACGCGGCTTTGCTCTAAAAAGGTCAAGAACTTGGCGTTGTTGACATGCCATTGGGGGTCTAGATCCCCATAGCGAACCAAAATGGGAACATATAGATGAAAGTTTTCCATAAAGCGAATTATAATATAAGTTATGCCGCGAATTGTGCTGCCCGATGGCTATGGATTGAATTACATCACTGCCGGTGATGTTCATCAGCCGGCGTTGCTGTTTGTGCACGGCTATCTTTCGCATCATGGGGTGTGGAAGCGCACCATTGCAGCATTGAAAGACCATTTTTTTTGCGTGGCGCCGGATTTGTTGGGGTTTGGGGATAGCGAGAAGCCCAAAGCGCCGGTATATGGCATTGCTCAGCAGGCGCAGCGCCTGGTGCAGCTGGCAGATGCGTTGGGACTGGAGCATTTTGGGTTGGTTGGGCATTCGATGGGCGGGCAGGTGGCGTTGTGTGCGGCGGCCATGCTTGTGCCCGAGCGCGTGACGCAGGTCGTTAGTGTGGCCGGGGTGGTCAGCGGGCGCTTGCAGCCCAAAACTGCCCGGACTGGTACACAGATGCGTTTGGCTGCCTCTTTGCCTTTTGTGTACGCGTGGACGCGTCGGTTTTGTCATGTGCCGGCGTTGGCGTATGCTCAGTTTGGCAGCTGGTTTTATGATGTTCGCAGTTTGCCGTTTTATGCATGGGGGGAAGATCGCTGGCGGGCGATGCAGCCGGGCTGCGCCTATCCGAATTGGGCGGCCTGGCAGGCGATTGCGCAGTTGAACCTTGCGCCATATCTTGGCGATTTGACCATGCCGGTGTTGGCCATGTTTGGGCAGCAAGATGCCGTTGTGCCCTTGTCGGATGGGGAGATGCTGGCGCGGCGTGCCCGGCGGGGGCAGCTGGTGACGTTTGAACGCTGTGGGCATTTCCCGATGTATGAGGCTTGGGAGATGTATTGGGCGGCGTTGTGTGCATTTTTGACGCCCAAGGGGTGTAGCTAATTTGTCATGCGTTCGCATGATGTCTGTCACTTGTTAGATAGAGTTTCTTCCCTTAAACTACACTAAATTGATGATAATTTTTACCTGATTATACTTGAGGCCCCCTATGCAAATTACACGACAGGCAGATTATGCTCTCCGCGCCATGCTTTACCTGGCGCGGTTGCAAGAAAATCAACGGGCTGCGACCAGCCAGATTGCTGAAATGCAAAACATTCCGCCATCTTTTTTGGCGAAGATCATCTCGCAGCTTTCCATCGCTGGGCTAATCCATACGTCACGGGGGGCGCATGGGGGCGTTTCGCTGGCCCGCCCGGCAGAGCAAATTACGCTTCTTGAGGTGGTGGAGGCGATTGATGGGCCGTTGATGCTCAATCAATGCACTTCTTCGCCGGAGGCCTGCGTGTTTGGGCCAGAATGTCCCCTGCGGGCCATTTGGTGTGAGACGCAAACACAACTGATTGAGCGGCTGCGCACAACGACCTTCGCTAACCTGGTGCAAACAGCGCTCGCCAAGGCATAAAGTAGAGGGCAAATGCCAGCAGGAACGCCTTTTGGTAGACAGTGGGTGCTGGCCTTGCGGGATGGCCGCGTTGTGCTGGATTGGGGCAACGGGCTCTATCAGGATACGCACAGCGGCGAATTCCTGACCCTGAGCGAGGCACAAATCAGTCACTGCCTGAACGATGAGGAATTGGAGTGGCTGAAGACGACCGGGCGGGTGAGCGCTTATGATGGGCAAACGGTTTATTTGGTTGGTTTGCCCGACCGTCCGTTGCGCTCAATCGATTAGCTTTTCAGGCTGCGTTCCAGCGTGCGCAGATCGCAGCGCGAGGTCATGTCCAGGCTAAGCGGGGTGACGGAGACAAGCCCGCTGAGCAGTGTTTGAATGTCGCTGCCAGGTTCGGCTTCTTCTTGGGTGATGTTGATGCGTGCGCCAATTTTACCAGGCGAGTGCCAGCCATCCTCGCGCACGGCGAAGGATTCGTAATAGCGATGGCGCGATTGGCGGGTGATGTGCCAGGGCGTTTGGGGGGTGGCGCAAACAGGAACTTCAACCTTGAGGATGTCTACATCGCGCGGCAGTGGCTTGTGCAGCATTTGTCGGGCAATTGTTTGGGTGAAGAACGCGGCGGTTGAAAAGTCTACTTTCTCTGAATAGGATAGAAAATCATCAATCACTTCCAGTTGCAGCGAGACGGCCAGAGCCGGGATGCCAAAGGTGGCAGCTTCCATTGCTGCACCAATGGTGCCAGAGACGGTGACGCCGGTGCCGACGTTTTCGCCGTAATTGATGCCGGAAACGACCAAATCGGGTTTGGTGGGTAAGATTTCAATCAGGGCGTGTTGCACAGCCTGAGCGGGCGAACCGCCGATGGCGTAGACCTTCCAATCCTGTCCGTTGACGTTGACCTGACGCTCTTCAATGATGCCATCGGAATTATTGGGTAAGCTGCGTCCGGCGCTGGAATATTGCTGCCGCGGTGCCGCAACCCACACGTAGCCGAGCTCAGCCAGGGCGCGTGCAGCTGCCCAAAGGCCGGGAGAAAGAATGCCATCATCGTTGGTTAGCAAAATTTGTTTGGCGGGTGTTTTCATGCCGCCGATTATACTGGATATAATGAAGTTGTGGCGGATAAAATCATTTAATCCTTGACGATTCGATGTTCTTCTGATAGACTCTGGCGTCGCAGCGAAAAATTCGCTTCTGAAGCCTTGCCTTCTGTAAGACCCTCTGGTATAATCTTGTTCGCTGTGCTTGTGCATTAACAATTCAGCTTGCCGACGTAGCTCAAACGGCAGAGCAACCGCCTTGTAAGTGGTAGGTTACGGGTTCGATTCCCGTCGTCGGCTCAGTTGCAGGCTGGCAAGCAAGATCGAAAAAGAAAAACGACCTTGCTCGCGAGCCGGTGACTGCTCGAAAAAATGGACGGTTACCCAAGTGGCCAACGGGGACTGACTGTAAATCAGTTGGGCGACGCCCTTCGGAGGTTCGAATCCTTCACCGTCCACAGGTCGTTTGACCGCCGGGTTTGGAGAGGCTGCCAGACCCTGGAAAACGGCAGGCCCTCATAGCTCAGATGGTAGAGCACGCCCTTGGTAAGGGCGGGGTCATGGGTTCAATTCCCATTGAGGGCTCTTTTTGCCGAAAGCATTTTGTACTTTAGGACGAGTTCGAGGAGAGGTATCATGGCGAAGCAAAAGTTTGATCGCAGCAAGCCGCATTTGAACGTTGGCACGATGGGTCACATTGATCATGGCAAGACGACGCTGACGGCGGC
>JAIWNK010000077.1 GCA_020216845.1 Anaerolinea sp.
ATGCGGTGGTTTTTGTTATCAGTCTTTGGTGGTTTCAGTCGCTCAATTTTATTGAAGGGCAAGGTCGCCGCTCCCCATCGAGGGGTGTCATCCAATCCTTTCGCCCCGACTGTATCAGAAGCCACCGTTCAATGCGGTGGTTTTTGTTATCAGTCTTTGGTGGTTTCAGGTCTTCAATCCAATTAAAGGGCAAGGTCGCCGCTCCCCATCGAGGGGTGTCATCCAATCCTTTCGCCCCAACCACATTCCACCCATAAAAGCCTTTTTTGCCCACATGACACCATGCCATCAAAAACCACATTTTCTCCTCGAGTAGGCCTGATCCTTCTGGCCTTCATTGCCTTTATCGCCCTCGGCCTGCCTGATGGATTGTTAGGTGTTGGCTGGCCGTCCATCCGCACCGGCTTCTCCATCCCACTGGATGCCATCGGCATGTTACTGGCAGCATCCGTAACCGGCTACATGACCTCCAGTTTCCTAACCGGTTTCCTTCTCGCACGCGTTGGCGTAGGGCGACTGCTTGCCATCAGCTGTTTGCTCACCGGCCTGACTCTGATTGGTTATACCCTGGTGCCCGTGTGGTGGATGATGGTTCTTCTGGGAGTGTTTGGCGGTATGGGCGCTGGTGCGATTGATGCTGGCCTCAACACCTATGTTGCTAGCCATTTTGGCGAAGGCTTGATGCAATGGCTACATGCCAGTTATGGAATCGGCATTACCCTCGGTCCAGTCATCATGACCCTTGGGCTATCTGCATACAACACATGGCATTTTGGGTATCGCGCTGTGGGAATTTTTCAACTGACATTAGCAACCGGCTTTGTGCTAACGCTCTCAATGTGGAGCCGCAATCCTGCCCCCACAAACGCTGAACAGCCAGAGAAAAAACTAACCGATTATAAAACGCCCCTCGGCCAAACGCTGCAACAACCACAGGTTTGGTTGAGCATCCTTTTGTTTTTCTTGTATGTCGGCGGCGAAAGCTCCCTGGGTACCTGGGTATATAGCTTGCTCACCGAATCACGCAATGTAGACCCAACCCTGGCCGGCTTCTTCGCCGGCGGTTACTGGTTCATGTTCACCATTGGACGTATTCTGGCCGGTCTGATTGCCAATCGCATCGGGGTGAACAAACTCGTCCTTACTGGCCTATCGGGCGCCCTGCTTGGTGCTGCTCTTCTCATCTGGGCACCCTTTGAACTGGCAAACGTCATTGCTGTCGGCCTCATTGGCCTTTCCATTGCGCCCATCTTCCCGGCCATGATGTCCGGCACCCGCTTTCGTGTCGGCGAAGCCTATGCTGCCAACACAATTGGAATGCAAATGGCCGCGACCGGGCTTGGCAGCGCCATCATTCCCAGCCTAATGGGCGTGCTGGCGCGTCGAATCTCGCTTGAAACAGTTCCCGTAATCCTGTTCGGGCTCTATGCCGGGTTGCTGATGGTCTATCTGCTTGCTATGCGCACCGCGCGCAACCCACAGAGTCAGCAAACCGATACAGCTTCCCCTCTGTGAAAACGTGATATACTGCCAGTATTGGCCTCCCAAGTCTTTCAAGCGGAGTTTCCCATGTCCAGCAGTCTCGACTTCATTCAATTTGTTTGTGAACAAATTGCCGGCACCGGCATCATCACCTACCGGAAAATGTTTGGCGAATACATGGTCTACGTCAATGGCAAACCGCTGCTCCTGATTTGTGACAACACCGTGTACATCAAAATGCTTGCCGGCCTTGAGCAAGAAATGCAAAATGCGGAAACGGGGTTTCCATACCCTGGTGCCAAACCACACTATATCCTGGATGTAGAGAATCAGGAATTCAGTCAGCGCATCATTGGCCTGCTTGGGGCAGCCACCCCACCGCCCGCCCCCAAACGTTCCCGCCCTCCGCGGTCTTCATCACCGTCATCTACCTGACATTGAACAAGCATGGACGCATATGATATAATCCAGACATGACAAGTCGCATTTCCCGTCGTGAATTTCTGCGTCGCACCGCTCTGGGTCTGGCAGCCCTGGGCAGCCTGGCCTTTTCACCGCGCTCAGCCTTCGCGGATATGGATGGTGTCAAACTGGCGCGGGTTGCCATCAGCAGTGTCAGCGTCTATCGCAAACCCTCCGATAAAAGCGAAATCCTCTTCCAGCGTTATCGGGATGAGATCTTACACATCTACGAAGAAGTCGTCTCACCCGAAGGGCCCTACTATAACCCACTCTGGTATCGCGTGTGGGGCGGTTATGTTCACAGCGGCAACACCCAACGTGTCCACTACGCGCTCAACCCAATCGTCTCCACAATTACCAAGCCCCAAATCGCTGAAGTCACCGTCCCTTACACCCAAGCCATGTGGACGCCCTATCGGCGCGAATGGCAGCCCGTCTATCGCCTGTATTACAGCTCCATTCATTGGATCACCGGCCTGGTTGAAGGGCCCGATGGCGAACCATGGTACAAACTAAAAGACGAGCTACTCAAAATTGAATATTGCGTTCCCGCCCCACACTTACGCCTGATTGCACCTGAGGAACTGAGCCCACTTTCACCCGAAGTGCCTAGCACAGACAAACGAATTGATGTCTCCCTCAGCCGTCAGACCCTCACCGCCTATGAAGGCGATAAAATCGTCTTGCAAACCCGTGTCGCAACCGGCGTTCCCAATCGCAACATTTCCCCAAACTCCACCCCAACCGAAACTCCACGCGGCGAATTTCGCATTGCCTCCAAAGTTCCGTCGAAGCACATGGGCGACGGCAACATCACCTCTGACTTAGAGGCCTACGAACTGCCCGGTGTGCCTTGGGTCTCTTTCTTTGAGCCCAAAACTGGCGTAGCCCTACACGGCACCTATTGGCACACCAATTACGGCGTGCCGATGAGCCATGGCTGCGTCAATTTGCGCAACGAAGATGCCTTATGGCTCTACCGTTGGACGACACCCGTCGTCAACCCCGATAAGGCGGATAATATCGGCTTTGGCACCCTTGTAACCGTTGCCTAACCAACGAATTCAGCAAAGACACGGTTACCAATCAACCAGGCACGTCGAGTCAGGCGCAAGCGGCTCTGCCCTTGTATTGAAACCCATTCCAAGAGTCCCTGACGTGTCAGCCGCTCAATCGGTTCAGCAAACACATCCAGCATCGAAACGCCAAACCGCTGCACAAAACGCTGCTCTGCTACGCCCTCCTGCATCAAGCGCAATCCAACCATCATCGTCTCTTGCATCTCTGTCTGCCGATCTATTTTCAGTCGCGTGACGTTGGCCGGGCTAAACGGAAACGCTTCTGATGGCCCTGCCGTCAGTCGTGACAGGTAAGCCTCAATCGTCGGTTCATTTGCCGTGCGAAACCCCGCCGCCCAGCCATGCGCCCCCGCCCCAAAGCCAAGGTAGGGATCGTTGTGCCAGTATTGCAAGTTATGCTGACTGCTGCGCAAGCACCCCTGCGCATCGCGCCGCGCCCAATTAGAAATTTCATACTGCTCAAAGCCTGCCTGCTCCAGGCGCTGTGCTGCCCACTCCGCCATGTCCGCAGCCAAATCCTCATCCGGCTGCGGCAGCAAGCCACGCCCCACCCAGCGCGCCAGCGGCGTACCTTGCTCGACTGTCAACGAGTATAGCGACAGATGTTCTACCCCCATCTCCAACGCCATCTCAATCGTCTCTTGCCAGCGCGTCAGTGTTTGCCCAGGAATACCATAGATCAAATCAAGGCTCAGCCGTTCAAAGCCGACCTGCTGCGCCTGATGCACCGCCTCAAACACCTGTGCGGTTGTGTGCCAACGGTCCAGCGTACGCAGTTCCTGCACATGGCCAGCTTGCATGCCCAGGCTCAAGCGATTGACTCCCGCTGTGCGCAACCCGGCCAATGCCGCCCTCGTCAGCGTGCCGGGGTTGGCCTCCAGCGTCACCTCCGCATTTGCCCGCACCTGAAACAGGGCAGCTATCTCTTCCAGCAACTGTTGCACCTGCGTTGCTGCCAACAAAGAAGGCGTGCCGCCGCCAAAATAAATCGTCCCCACCGACAAAGGCTGCCCGGCAGCAGCTGCCACCAGGCGCAACTCGCTCAGGACCCCCTGCACATACGGCACAAGCAAAGCCTCACGTCCAGCATAGGTATTGAAATCACAATAGCCACACCGTCGCCGACAAAAAGGGATATGCAAATAGAGACTATAATCCATAAATCCAGCATAACACAACTTGCAAAATTCGGCAAACCTTGCCAAATTTTCGGTTATGGTATAATGGAGCCGCCGGGTAATTCCCCGGCCAATTCAAACCAAGAAAACCTATGAGTCAAGAAACTTCTACCCCTAAAACATGTCCAACCTGCGGAACTCGCTTAGCTGAAAATGCCTCTCGCTGTTTGGTGTGTGGGCGCACATTTAGCCCCGCCTCAGCTGATCCATCAGCCAGCAAAACCGCGACTGTCCAAGGCGCGCGAATGCCGGCGGTGACCCTGTCGCTGCCCATCGCCATTGGCCTTGTCATCCTGCTGCTAGCCATTGGCGCCGGCGCTGTCTTTGGTGTGTTGCGCGGCACGGGGCGCGTGGTCGAACCCACCCCCACCCCCAGCCCAACAGTAACTGTCACCATTACAGTGACCCCAACCCTCACCCTCACCCCCACCCTTGTGCCAACCGCAACGCCGCTTCCTCCGCTTGAATACACCGTCAAAGCCAACGACTCGTGCATCTCAATCGCCTATTTCTACAATGTCTCGGTCAACAGCATCATCACCCTCAACAACCTGGATACCAATTGCACCACATTGAAGGTTGGTCAAAAACTGCTCATTCCGCAACCCACTGCCACACCTTCGCCCATGCCCAGCTCCACGCTGAGCCAGGCACAGGCCACCGATTCAGCTTGCCAAAAGTATGACTACACCGTCAAAGATGGCGATACACTCAGCTCCATTGCAGCCAATTTCAGCGTCTCGGTCACCTCAATCAAAACCTACAACAGCCTTGTATCTGACAATGTCTACACCGGGCAAAAGCTAAAAATCCCGCTCTGCGAACGGCTGCCAACTGCTGGGCCAACCCCAACCCCAACCTTGCCACCGCCACACCCAGCCCCCGATTTGTTGCAACCCGCGGATGGGTTTGTCTTCCGCGGCAGCTCAGATGTCATCTCGCTGCAATGGGCCGCCAACGAGCCGTTGCGTGAGAAAGAGTCCTACGCGGTTACAATCGAAGATGTCACTTCGGGCAGCGGCAATCGTCAGGTCATTTACACCACGGCCAACAACGCCACTGTGCCAGCCATTCTGCGCCCGGTTGACAATCAGCCCCACAACTTGCGTTGGTCTGTTGTCGTTGTGCGCTCAACCGGCACAACCGCTGATGGCGAACCCATTTGGGAACCTGCCGGCGCGGTGAGCATCTTCCGCTACTTCATTTGGTGGCCAGGCGGAGCGCCCTAAAATCAACCACTTGCTTACACATAAAAAAACATCCGGCAAAGCTCCGGATGTTTTTTTTGTAATCTCAGCGGATTTCAACTGTGCTCAGCAGACATCTCTTCATGTTCCAAGAAACGCCCCGCCTGAATAGCCGCAGCTGCGCCCATGCCGGCTGAAGTAATCACCTGCCGGAAGGTCGCATCCATCACCTCACCAGCTGCAAACACCCCCGGCACGCTTGTCTCCATGTTCATATTCGTGCGCACATAACCGCGCTCATCCATTTCCACCTGACCACGATACAGGTCAGTGTTGGGCTTGTTACCAATGAAAATAAACAAACCATCGAATGGCAATTCGCGCTCTTCGCCCGTCTTCACGTTGCGCACGCGCACAGCCCGCAATGCCTGTTCACCAATCGCCTCCGTCACAACCGTATCCCAAATGAAGCGAATTTGGGGGTGTTCCATTGCGCGGCGTTGCAAAATTGCCCCAGCCCGCAGTGCATCGCGGCGATGGATGATCGTCACCGTCTCGGCATAACGTGTCAGGAAAATGGCCTCTTCCAAGGCGCTATCTCCACCACCAACCACAGCCACGTTTTTGCCTTTGAAGAACCAACCATCACACGTTGCACAATAAGAAACGCCCTTGCCGGTCAGCTCTTTTTCGCCGGGCACATTCAAATAATTGGGAGAGGCTCCCGTCGCCAAAATCAAGGCCTTGGCGTAATATTCACCCCCATACGTCTTGACCCGAAAAGGACGCCGGGATAAATCCACCTCCGTTGCCGAGTCAAATTCCAGGCGTGCCCCAAACCGTTCGGCCTGTTTTTGGAAAAGCTCCCCCAATTCTGCCCCACCAACCCCTTCTGGAAATCCGGGATAATTTTCAATCGTGTGCGTCGTGGAAGCCTGCCCTCCCAACGCCATGCCGGTCAACACAATCGGATGAAGTTCAGCGCGCGCGGCATACAAAGCCGCAGCCAGCCCCGCTGGCCCGGCTCCCAAAATCATCACCGGCACCGTTTCTGTTTCTGCCGGGGCTGCTTTTTGTGGTGAAAAACTGACTTTAAAATCCATTCGTTTCTCCTTTTTGCGTAGCATTCCTTACATCAGATGCATGGAACCGCACAAAAGTAACATCACTCTTTCACCGCCGCGTCGGTAATTTGCAACGCCCGATCCAACGCAGCAAACGCCTCTTCCAACTGCTCCGGCGTGATAATCAGCGGTGGAATCAGCAAAACCGTATGCCAGTGCGTATACAAAAACACCCCTTGGTCCAGCAAATTCTTGCGCAGCGCCACCATCTCGGGGCTTGTGCCATTGAAGGGTGCCATGGGTTCGCGCGTCTTGCGGTTACGCACCAGTTCCAAAATGCCAAACAAACCAATCGAGCGCGCCTCACCAATTGAAGGATGACGGTCAATCAGCTCAGCCATCATCTCTGCCATCACCTGCCCAGTCTTAGCTGCCCGCTCAACCAGTCCATCTTCTTGCATCACCCGAATCGTGGCAATCGCTGCCGCCAGTGAAATCGGATGGCCATTATACGTCAACCCACCCTCATACACCTGATCCTTAAACGTGTCTGCAATTTCCTGGCGCATGGCCACTGCCCCCAACGGAGCATAGCCAGAGGTCAGCCCCTTGGCCATTGTCATAATATCGGGGGTCACATTCCAATGATTGACTGCAAACCACTTGCCCGTCCGCCCAAAACCGCTCATCACCTCATCACAAATCAGCACAATGCCATAGCGGTCGCAAAGCTCACGCACCCCTTGCAAATATCCCTCCGGCGGAATCAGGATGCCATTCGTGCCGGTAACTGACTCGATCAAAATCGCCGCAATCGTCTTTGGCCCCTCATACTGAATGATTTCTTCCAGGTGATTGAGGTAATCGCGCGTAAACTCCTCTTCAGAAATATCCGGGTTGGTACGATGAAACGTCGAGCGGTAACGATACGGGTCTAGAAAATGCACCACCCCCGGCATCACCGCCGGCTCCCAGGCATTGCGGCGCGGATCACCCGTTACCGCAATCGCCCCAAACGTTGCCCCATGATACGAACGATAGCGCGATAAAATCTTGAATCGCCCCGTGTAGGCCCGCGCCAGTTTGACCGCGTTTTCGTTGGCATCCGCCCCGCCCAGGGTATACAGAAAGCGATCCAACCCTGGCGGAGTCACCTCACTCAGCACCTTGCCAAGCAAGGCACGTGGGCGCGTCGCCATTCCTGGCCCGGCAAACGGCAATTCTTGAGCTTGTTGCACAATCGCATCAATCACACGCCGATCGCCATGCCCAATATTGCAACACATCACCATTGAGTTCATATCCAGGTAACGTTTGCCATTCACATCCCAAAAATACACCCCCTCAGCGCGCTGCACCGGGATCGGATTGACTTTCCCCTGAGCTGACCAGGTCCAAAAATTATGTTGCAGCGAAAGCGGCAAAATTTGATCATCTGGCAGGTTTAACATAGGCTCCTCAAGAAATGAAATTTCAGGTGTCTTTATCTTAACACAAAAACTGCCTGTGTATCAGGTTGACAATATCACCAAAAACACGTGATACAATCACAGCATGAATGACGATGTACCAGGGCCCACCTTTTCCAATGCCGAAGCTGCGGCGGCCTGCCAAGAGGTCAGCCTGCCCGTTCCGGCCCGGCGCGGCCTGGAACTTTTCAATCAGCGCCGTTATTTTGAAGCCCATGAAGAGCTAGAGGTTGCCTGGCGCGCTGAAGCAGGCATCGTGCGCGAGCTCTATCGTGGCATCTTACAGGTTGCGGTCGCCTTTCATCACCTGTTACGCGGCAATTACATTGGCGCCAGCAAAATGTTGTTCCGTGCGCAGCGCTGGCTTGCCCCGTTTCCGGCTTTCTGCCTGGGCATTGAACTTGCCCGGTTTTGCCAGGATGTAAAAAATGTCGAAGCCGAGGTATTGCGCCTCGGCCCCGATCACATCAACGAGTTTGACCCGCAACGATTACCAACCATCCGCTACACAATCGAAGGCTAGCAGCCATCACGGCTCATTTCTCAATCAGCACCGTGCGCGCCGGCGCCCCATCTGACCCCAGCAACTTCATCGGCAGACAATACAAGTCATAAAAGCCAGCAGACACCTCGCTCAAGTCCACCCCTTCCAGCAACACCATTCCAGCTTTCAGCAAAATTTCATGCGTTGGACGGCTATTCTTGAACGGTGCCACGGACAAATAATCTACCCCCACCAGGCGAATGCCACGCTCAACCAAATAGGCTGCGCCATCTGCGGGAATAGCAACAAAATCGGTCTGGAACACAGCCTCACCGCGCTGCCAATAGCGCGAATTGCGCGTCTTGAACAACACCCGCTCTATTCCTTCGGCAATGCCAGCTGCCTGCAACACCGCCGCATCGAGCAAGTTGACCGTCTCGTCTACCGCCACCACCTGCGCCGGGCCAATCAGCGCATCCAACGCCAGGGTTTCCACCTTGCTGCCATCGTTCAAGAAATGATACGGCGCGTCAACATGCGTCCCCGTATGTACACCCAGGTGCATATGCGACACATTTGCATTCGCACCTTCTTCAATTTTGGCAACCCGATACAGCTCAACCGCCGGGTCGCCCGGCCACACAACCATTCCCGGTGCAACCGTCAAAGAAATATCATGGATTTTCATCATTATTTTCTCCTTTGAAAATCAAAAGTTTTCCAACCACTATCTGCAAAAATTCGCTCCAACAAAGCCGTTCGTTCTTCCGGCGTCATTGGACGCGGTCGTGAATAATCTTCCAGCATGGCTGTCAACACTTCCGCACCCAGGTAACGCCCATCATAAAACACATGCCGATCGAGCATCTCTTGCCGCGTGCCAAGCTCATACATCTGATCAAAAATGAAATTTCCCAACCCATAATGAATGAACGCACCCTGATAGAATTCGAGCGTCATCGGGTAATGGGCCTGACTGCCGCTGACAACCACAGCCCCGGCCTGCGCCATCGAACGAAAATCGGCCACCTCCCACGGCACAGGCACGGAGGTCAACGATTCCTTATATTGAAACGTCACAATCGGCAAATAGCCCTCAGCCCGCAAACGCTGCACCTCAGCGGCCATCCAACGCATATCGTCACAATTGGCTACCCCCGGCAGCGTTTCCGTTGCCCAAACATGCTCCGGCCCGGCGTTGTTGCAACCGATAAAGGCCAGGCGATTGCCATGATCCTCAATCAACAGCGCTTGCCGGGCAGCCTCAGCATTCTCCCCCGCCGCATACGTGCCCATGCCGCGCTGCTCCAACATCCGCTTCGTTTCCATCAGCGCCTCACGGCCATAATCTGCCAGATGATTGCCGCTCAATTCAACAACATCAACGCCCATTGCCGAAAAAAGGTCTATGTGCGTCGGATCGCTGCAAAACATCATCGTCGCGTCATAGAGGCCCGGCACCGGACAGGCCGGGTTGAAGGAAGACTCATTGCTAATATGCACCAAATCCGCCGCTTGCAACCAGGGCAGCACATCTCCTGCCGGATACTCAACCCCCTTCTGATTCATCGTATAGGCCGTTGCGCGCACCAACG
>JAIWNK010000078.1 GCA_020216845.1 Anaerolinea sp.
CAGTTGTCCCCGTCAGCAACACCACACTCAAGCGCTGTGGGTCGCGGTTGCCGGGCAAGGTCATTGGCAAAGGCACCCCTGCTGCCGCGAAAGCCGCACTTGCCCGCCAATTGGCCTGCACCGCAAAACGCACCGTCAACGGATACGCCCAAACGTCCAGCTGACGATCAAACGGCGACTGACCATTGACCCGCACCACCTTCCAACGCGGCTCAATCTCAGCAAATGGCACAATTGCCCAAGCGCGTTGATTCGTCCACGCCTGCGCCAATAAGCGCGCCGGGTCATCTTCCACCCACACCGCCCCCGCCGCCGGCTCGCCCCACACCGACTGTAACGTTGCCAACGTCTGCGAAGACAGGCCCAACGGCACATCCGCCGCCCAGGCCAATTGTCCCCTCCAGGCCGCGCGCAGCTCTTCCGCGTCAACCTCATCCAACAAATTCGGGAAAGGCGTCACCAACGCATACACCCAGGCAATCTGCCCTTCCGGATCGGGTTGCAAGGTCAGGTCCGCCTGTGATGCGTCTTCAGCTCGCCCAACCTGTGTCGGCAACAGCCATGTCGCAGCCAGCTCCGCAGGAACCGCAGGAGAAACCCATGCCCGCAATTCGCTCAAGCCAGGCAGCGGCGTGCTCGTCGTCGTTGGCGTCTGCGTTGGGGCGGGAGTATGCGTTTCAGTCACAGAAGGTGCAATGATAGGCGGCGCAGAAGGCGCACAAGCGCTCAACAGCCCAACCAGCATCAACACAACTACCGAACCATACAAAAAACGCCTCATGGCAATCTCAAATCACTTTCTGCAAACAGTGTGTTCAACAATTTTTGTCGTTCCTCCAAAGTTGCCGGTCGCCGTTGCGCCGAATCTTCCAACATGGTCACCAAAATCTCAGTGCCCAGGTAACGTCCATCGTAAAAGACATGCCGCTCAATCAACCCAGGCCGAGCCAGTGCAAACATTTGATCAAAAAACAGATTGCCCAAGCCATAGCTCAAGAAGGCTTCCGGCACCCCATCCTCCTGCGCAGCGATGAAACCAAAACCATGCGGCACATGGGCCTGACTGCCGCTGACAATCACCGCTCCGGCGCGCCCCATCTGTCGGAAGTCGGTGCGCAACGCCGAAGGGGCCTGATTGCTCTCCACCTCCAAATGCTGAAAGGTGACGATCGGCAAATAGCCCTCCTGACGCAACGCCCTGACTGTCTTCTCTAAAGCGGCCAGGTCGCACGGTGCAGCGCCGGGGGTATTGCGCGTCGCATAGACCGTTTGCGGCCCCACCGCATTGCAGCCAACAAAAGCCAGTCGGTTGCCGTGGTGTTCAATCCGCAAAGCAGCCTGCGCCGCCTCCAAAGTCTCTCCGCCGCCATAAGTCTGAATGCCATTCTGCCGATATAAGCTGAGTGTCTCTTGCAATGCCGGAACACCCCAATCCAGCAGATGATTGCCGGTCAGCTCAACAATATCAACACCCAAAGCTTGCAGCACAGCAAAATAGCCCGGTGCGCTACAAAAGCGCGCCCGATTGCGAAACGGTAAAGCCGGCGGACAATCAGAATAAAAAGCCGCCTCATTGCTGATGTGTAAAAAATCTCCCGCTTCCAGCCAGGGCTGAATCAACGCGTATGGATAGTCAAGCCCGTTCAATTCCATCTTTTCAGCAGTATGCCGCACCATTGCGGTTGTCCCCGTCATCACCACAACCGTCAGCTGTTGCGGGTCGCGGTTGCTAGCCAGCAATGGGCCTGACAACGACAACGCTGATAACGCCTCTGCTTCACCCCACACCCCAAAATGCACCGTCAGCGCATATGCAGCTGCATCAAACTCCCAATCAAACGGCGAATGTCCATCCACCCGCATCACTTTCCAACGCGGCTGCAACTGCTCAAAAGGTACAAGCGCCCAGGCCCCCGGCTGATCCCACACCATGCGCAACAGCTCGTCCGCCGCAACCACGTGCACAAACTCGGCATCGGCCTCGCCCCATAGCGCCGCAAACACCACCATCGTCTCCGGTGCAAGATACAGCGCCTGCAAAGGCTGTTCTACCTGTGGCGCGCCCTGCCAAACTGCCCGAATTGCGGTCAATGGCACTTCATCCGTCGCCGTCCCAAACGGTGCCACCAACGCATACACCCAATCCACCATCCAGCGCGCATCCGCCTGACTCACCAACCCGAAGTGCACATTTGGCACCTCTCCAGAATGTGCGAACGGCAAATCACCCTGCTCAAAGCGCTGCCGCAAAGCCTGTGGAACCGTGTCATCGAAGGCCAGCAATGGCTTAATCGGTTGCGGCGTCGCTGTTGGCAAAGGCTCAGCTGTTGACAACCAGGTCGCTGTAGGCGCCAAAGGAGTAACCACAACCGTAGGTAAGACAGTTGCCTGAGTCTGACACCCCACGCCAACACACACCACCATGAACAACAATGCAGACAGCCATGCTCGCTTCATTTTGACCAGTTCCGGTTAAGAAAGCGCTGTTTGTACCCGATCACTGACCTCGTCCAAACGTGCCACCTCTTCTTCGGATAACCGCCATCCCAAAGCAGCTGCGTTTTGTTGCGCTTGTGCCAATGTCTTAGCCCCAGGGATCGGCACAGCGCCTTTGCAAATGACCCAATTCAGCGCGACCTGTGCCGCTGTCTTACCAGCATGATCTGAGCCAATCCGCTTCAACTGATCAATCAGCGGCTTCATCGCTGCCAGGTAGCGAGCTTGATAGCGCCGCGCCCGAAAGCCCTGCGGTGGGTTTTCAGGTGTATATTTGCCGGTCAACATGCCCATTGCCAAAGGGCTATAGGCAATCAGCGTTACCCCCATCTCCTGACACTGTTTCAGCAATCCATTTTTTTCCACTCGCCGATCCAACAAACTATACTCCACCTGATTGGATGCAAGCGGCACGCCCTGACGGATCAGCGCGTCATAAGCCCGTTGCATCTGTTTGCGGTCATAGTTGGAAACGCCCACTGCTGTTATCAAACCAGCTTGCACGGCTTCACTCATCGCATCCATCCACACCTCAATTTGCACCGGTGGAAAAGGCCAATGGATCTGATACAAATCCACCGAAGCGCGCCCCAACCGTTTCAGGCTGTTGCGCAAAGCGCGCTTCAATGACCCTCGCCCCAAGCGCCACGGATAGGGCATGAATTTCGTCGCCACAACCACTTTCTGCTCCGTCTCAGCCAGAAATTTGCCCAGCAAAGTCTCGGAACGTCCCTGCCCATAAACCTCCGCCGTATCCATAAAAAACACGCCTGCCTGAAGGCTTGCATCATAAGCCTGCCGAATATCGTCATCGCGGTAACCGCGCCCATAGCCCCAAAACAACCGATCGCCCCAAGACCAGGTACCCAACCCCATTTCGACCCCCTCAAAAACCACATGTCGTTTTCCAGTCGCTTCGCCCATCACGCACTCCTTAACAAAAAGATAGTATCATTATAGTCAAAACACCCACTTTGAACACCCCTTAGCGTCTCCTGTGTTATACTTAACCGCATGTTAAAGGCCTTACTCAAAACCATGCGTCCCCGACAATGGACGAAAAATGCCTTTGTTTTGGCCGCCATTGTCTTCGATGGGCAAATTATCAACGCCCCAGCTGTCTTGCGCTCCTTGCTTGGCGTCGCACTATTTTGCCTGCTTTCCAGCGCAATCTACATCATCAACGACCTGGCCGACATTGAAGCCGACCGTGCACACCCCAAAAAGCGCAATCGTCCCATCGCCTCAGGGCGATTGCCCGTGCGCGTGGCAATTTTGGCCACCATTGTCCTGCTGCTGATCAGCCTGGTTGGGGCGGCTTTGCTGTCTCTCAACTTCCTGTGGATTGCTTTGATTTACCTGATCACCAATCTCGCCTACTCCAAATGGCTCAAACATATTCCGCTCATTGATGTCCTCATCCTTGCCTCTGGCTTTGTGCTGCGCGTGGGGGCCGGTGTCTCAATCATTGAAGTACAGCGCTTCTCTCCCTGGCTCTATGTTGTCACAACCCTTCTGGCGCTCTACCTGGGCTTTGGCAAACGCCGTGCCGAACTGACCCTACTCGAAGGAGAAGCCAACGCACACCGGCGCGTCCTTTCCGGCTACACCATTCCCTTGCTAGACCAATTCATCACCATCGTCTCCGGCACAACCATCGTCTCCTACAGCCTGTACACCTTCTCGGCACCCAACTTGCCCAGCAATCACTCAATGATGCTAACCATTCCTTTTGTCATCTATGGCATCTTCCGCTATCTGTATCTTATTCAGGTAGAAAAAGCAGGTGGCGAACCAGAAGAAATGTTGCTCAGCGATCGTCCGCTCCAGGCAACCATTGTGCTATGGGGCCTGACTGTTGTGTTATTCCTCTACGTGCTCAAATAAGCCCATGCCCGCCTTCTCCGCCTACGCCCCTGGCAAAAGCATCCTCTTTGGCGAACACGCTGCTGTTTATGCCCGCCCGGCATTAGCTGTTCCCATCTCGCAAGTGCGCGCCCATGCCATTGTTCGCCCTCGCATTGGCGCAAACCAGAGCTTGCTCTCCGCCCCCGACCTCGGCCTGGAAGAAGAACTTGATCACCTCCCTGAAGATTCCCCGTTAGCCCTGGCAGTCCGGCTCACGCTTTCAACAGCGCAGATCACACACCCCCCGGCCATGCACCTGCGCATCACCTCCACCATTCCACGCGCCGCGGGGCTTGGTTCCAGCGCCGCCGTCTCAATCGCCATCATTCGCGCTGTTGCCGGTTTTTTGGGGATCTCTTTATCCAACGCCCAGGTCTCTGCACTCGCCTATCAAGTGGAAACGCTGCAACATGGCACTCCCTCCGGCGTAGATAATACCGTCATTGCCTTCGAACAGCCCATTTACTTTATCAAAGGGCAACCCTTTGAGCTGCTGCGCGTGGCCAAACCCTTCACACTGGTGATTGCCGATAGCGGCATTCAAAGCAGCACTGCCGCCGTCGTTGGCGATGTGCGCCGTGCCTGGCAACAAGACCCGTCACGCTTTGAATCCCTTTTCGATGCCATTCGCTGCATCACCGATCAGGCGCGCGCCATCCTTGAAAGCGGTGAAACAGACCGTCTCGGCCCATTGATGGACCAAAATCACGCCTTGCTTCAGCAAATGACCGTTTCCTGCCCCGAGCTTGATCACCTGGCAAGCAAAGCCCGTCAGGCTGGCGCACTGGGCGCCAAGTTATCTGGCGGCGGACGTGGCGGCAACCTGATTGCCCTGGCACGCCCCGAACAAGCACCAAGCATTGCTCAGGCGCTCTGCGAATCCGGCGCAGTGCGCTGCTTCATTACCCGCGTTGAGGCATGTTCATGACCGAATTATACTTCGTCAAACTGGGCGGCTCGCTCATCACCGATAAAGATACCCCCAACACGGCCCGGTTGCCCATCTTGCAACGGTTGGCCGAAGAAATTGCTGCTGCCCGCAACGCCCGCCCCGACCTGGAAATCCTCATCGGTCACGGCTCCGGCTCATTTGGGCATGTCGCCGCAAAAAAACACGGCACGCGCGCCGGAGTGCAATCTTCGGCTGCCTGGCGGGGCTTTGCTGAAGTCTGGCAAACCGCCCGTACGCTCAATCAAATCGTCATCGAAAGCTTATCTCAGGCGGGCCTGCCCGTCATTGCCTTTCCACCCTCCGCTTGCGTCCTTGCCCGCGCCGGCTCCGTGCTGCATTGGGATGTGTCTCTAATTCGGCGCGCTTTGCAAGCCGGTTTGGTGCCAGTGATACAAGGCGATGTTGCCTTTGATGAAACACTTGGCGGCACCATCCTCTCCACAGAAGATCTCTTCTTTTATCTTGCGCCCATCTTGCAACCAGACCGCATCTTGCTCACCGGCATTGAACCCGGCATCTGGGCCGACTTTCCAGCTCGCACGCAGCTGATTACCAACCTCACCCCGCAAACCCTTCCCGCCCTGCGTCAGCAGCTGCATGGCTCCGCCTCAACCGATGTCACCGGAGGGATGGAAGCCAAAGTCGAACGGATGATGTCGCTGCTGCAAGCGCCCGGCAAACTACAAATTGCCATTTTCTCCGGCCTGCAACCCGGTTTGCTCACCCAGGCGCTCACCGGTTCCCTGCCCGGCAGCGTCTTATCTCATTTTCCCATCCACTAGAAAGGTTTTCCCCATGCGCTACACCCGCCCCCAACTGGAACAAAACGAAGACCAAACCCTGGCACCTTATGCCGTCCGCAGCAAAGCCACGCGCGGGCGGCTATACAGTGAACCCGAAGCGGATTACCGCACCTGCTATCAGCGCGATCGCGACCGCATCTTGCACACCACCGCCTTCCGACGCCTGGAATACAAAACCCAGGTCTTCATCAACTATGAAGGCGATTATTATCGCACCCGCCTGACCCATACCCTGGAAGTGGCGCAAATTGGCCGCAGCCTGGCCTATGCTTTGGGCGGCAACCCCGACCTGACAGAAGCCATCTGCCTGGCTCACGATCTAGGTCACCCCGCTTTTGGACATTCGGGCGAGGCTGCATTGGCACGCCTGATGCGCGACTTTGGCGGCTTTGAGCACAACAAACAATCGCTACGCATTGTCACCAAACTAGAACGGCGCTACGACACCTTCCCCGGGCTAAACCTGAGCTGGGAAACCCTGGAAGGCATGGTCAAGCACGAAACGGAATACGACCGCACCGATGCCAAAGATTTCAACCCCGAACTGCGTGGTCACCTGGAAGCTCAAATTGCCAATGTCGCCGATGAGTTGGCCTATACTGCCCACGACCTGGATGACGGTCTGCGCTCCGGCATGATCACCACCGACATGCTTACCAGCATTGACCTGTGGCAAATTGCCACCCGCCGGGTTCAGTGGAATGGTGGCAAACTTAGCGATTTAGACCGTCACTGCATCATCCGCGAATTGATTGGTATGGAAGTCAATGACTTGATTGAAGCAACAGATGCCCGCCTGAACGAAAACGCCATCCGCTCCGTTGAACAAATCCAGACCCTAAGCTTCAATGTTGTTGGCTTTAGCGAAGTCATGATCAGCCGCAACCGCCAACTGAAAGATTTCTTGTTCACCAATCTTTATCGTCATCCGCGCGTGGTACGCATGGCCGTCAAAGCCGAGCGCATTCTCACCGAACTATTCCAGGCCTATCGCGCCGAACCGAGCATTCTGCCACATCACGTTCAGGCAAGCATTCCCGAAAATGGCCTTGAACGCACCCTGTGTGACTACCTGGCCGGCATGACCGATCGCTATGCCATTGATGAATATCAACGCCTGTTTGACCCGGCCATCTTGCCATAAGCCCTTGACCAATTCCACAATATAGTGGTAGGATGAACCCCTCGAATTTTCGTAGAAAGGTTTGTTGCCATGCCTGAAACCATTCACTATCTTACTGCCGAGGGCCTGGCCCGCCTTCAGGAAGAACTGCAATACCTGAAAGGCCCGGCCCGCGAACAACTTGCTCAACGTTTGCGCGCCGCCATTCAACAAGGCGACCTGTCTGAAAACGCAGATTACATCTCCGCGAAAGAAGAACAAGGTTTCCTGGAAGGCCGCATTCAAGAATTGGATCAAATCCTTAGCCATTATGTGCTGATTGACGAAGAACAAACCAACCGCGAAGTGGTCAACGTTGGGGCGCGCGTCACCATTCAAGAAGAAGACTTTGATCCCGAAGAATTCCAGCTAGTTGGCCCCAAAGAAGCTGACCCACGCAAAGGGCGCATCTCGCACGAATCGCCCATTGGCCGCGCCTTGCTTGGCAAGCGCGCCGGTGATAGCGTGATTGCTGAAACCCCCAACGGCAGCATTCGCTTCAAAATCATCAAGATCGAGTAATTCTGCTTCTCCACTTCACCCCTGACTGCGCTTTGGCAACAACCCAAAGCGCAGCTTTTTCTTTGCAAACACGCAAACCCTTAATTTGCTAAAATTGATAGATTGTCAATTCAATGCGCTTTGATTATAATCAATCGCAGCAAATTTATGCGCTCAGGCGCGGAAGCTTACTCAGTGCGCCCATCAAACGGGAATGATTGCTTCACCCTCTGTTCGAAAATTGCTATGTTTGTCAAATTTTTTTGATTAAGGAGAAAATCCAATGCTTCAATCAATTGCTCAGGTTCATGCTCGCGAAATTCTTGATTCGCGCGGCAACCCCACCATCGAAGTAGACGTTCTCTTGGAAAGCGGTGCATTTGGGCGCGCCGCCGTCCCATCCGGCGCCTCAACCGGCATTCACGAAGCGCTTGAACTGCGCGATGGCGACAAAGCCCGCTACAATGGCAAAGGCGTCCTCAAAGCTGTCAACTTCATCAACGAACAAATTGCCGAAGCCATCATTGGCATGGATGCTTTTGAACAACAAGCCGTAGACGGCGCCATGATCGCCCTGGATGGCACACCCAACAAAAGCAAATTTGGCGCCAATGCCATCTTGGGTGTTAGCATGGCCGTGGCTCGCGCCGCCGCCGAAGAAGCCGGCCTGCCGCTCTACCGCTATCTGGGCGGCGTATCCGCTCGGCTCTTGCCTGTGCCGATGTTCAACATCCTCAATGGTGGCGTTCACGCCAACTGGCAAGGCACCGACCTGCAAGAATTCATGATCGCCCCCGTAGGCGCCCCCAACTTCCGCGAAGCACTGCGCTGGGGCAGCGAAGTCTATCACGCGCTCAAGGGCGTCCTCAAAGATGACGGCTATTCAACTGGTGTTGGTGATGAAGGCGGCTTTGCCCCCGCTCTCAAGACCAATGCACAGGCTATCGAAGTCATCCTGCGCGCCATCGAAAAAGCTGGCTATCGCCCTGGCGAACAAATCTGCATTGCCCTCGACCCGGCCTCGAGCGGTTTTTATGAAGACGGCTTCTATCACCTGCGCACCGAAGGCAAGAAGATTAGCTCGGCAGAAATGGTTGCCATGTACGCCGAATGGGTGCAGAAATACCCCATCTACGTCATCGAAGACGGCCTGGCCGAAGATGACTGGGAAGGCTGGAAACTGCTCAACCAAACCCTTGGCAGCAAGATCGAGCTGGTCGGCGATGACCTGTTCGTCACCAATGTGCAGCGCGTGGCGCGCGGCATCGAAGAAAACGTTGCCAATGCCGTGTTGATCAAACTCAATCAGATTGGCAGCCTGACCGAAACGATTGCCACCATCGAGCTGGCGCGCAAGGCCGGTTGGGGTGCGATGGTCTCGCACCGCTCCGGTGAAACGGTAGATAGCTTCATCGCAGACTTCACCGTTGCCATGGCAACCGGTCACCTCAAGACGGGCGCCCCCTGCCGCGGCGAACGACTTGAAAAATACAATCAATTGATGCGCATTGAAGAAGAATTGGGCGACGCAGCCATCTACGCCGGGCGCAAAGCCTTCGTTCGCTAATTCGCTCCCCTCTTCACATAAAAAGATCCTGGCCCATCCATTTCGGATGGGCCAGGTCATTTTCAACAAGCAAGCCTAACGCTTAAGCCTTAGGCTTGGGCCAAATCGCAAGCTCCAACGTTAACCGCTCAAAGAAGCTGCTATTGGGCAAAGCGCCTTGGCCATAGGACATATCCACAACCCGCGCCTGCAATTGTAATGTTGCCGTTTCCATCAGCACATGCTTGCCCGGCTCAACCAACACGGCTTCACCCTTCGAGGCCAAACGGGAACGCGTGGCCGGGTCGTTATACGCATTAGCGCTCATCAATACCTTGGTGACCGTCTGAATATCGTTCTTATCAAACAACCACACCTCAAAGGCCGTCACCTTCTTTGGGTCACCCACACCAATCGTTTCTGAAATGCCCACGCCACATTCGCCCAAGAATTCACCCGTTTGCGTTTCAATGCTAAACGAGTCATCGTATAAATCATCGCCACCAACATACGTGGTCATGAATTGAGAAACAGGCGGCTCATGATCCTGAGTGTAATCCGTCATCACCGCCGCACGGCTTGCCTCCAAGGCCTGCGCTTGTGGCGAATTGCTCTTGCCGCCGCGTTTGCGC
>JAIWNK010000079.1 GCA_020216845.1 Anaerolinea sp.
AACAGCAAGAAATACACCAGTGCCGCCGCCACCAGCAAGGTCACCACGCACAACACGGCCACAAGCCAGAAAGAGCTTCCACCAGCCTTGGGTGCTTGCGTTGGCTGCGCAGTCGGCTGCCCAACCTCGTTCGGCGACAAAGGAACCCCCACCAAGGCGGAGAATTCAGCCACATCCATCGGGAAGATACCCTCGCACGTTTGTTCGTTGATTGTTTTCAACACATTCGGAGCGCTCTCTCCCAGCAATTGCCAACGGGCCTTGGCACGATCAACATCCATCGTCTGAACATACGATTGCATCACCATGCACAGATAATCTGTCTTCAAATCATCGCGCAAGTGTTGTGGCTCAACATTGATGTATTCCACCGGCCAGATGCCCCAGCCAATCACCAGGCCAAGTATCAGCCCTAGAATGGCACCAAGCCCAATGGCAATAGCAGGTTTACGTAGATATTCCATGATCTTTTCCATGCGTGACACTCCTCTAGTTTGATTGAGCGCGTTTCCCTTGAAAAAAGTACAAGTTTGATTAATGTAATTGTAGAACAAAACCTAAAAACAAGCAACTGTTTTCATGGACATCTTTTTTGTTCCAAACCATTCATTTCACATCCATTGCAAGTTTCATGCCGTTTCCAGCGCTTCTTCAATCAGAAAAGTCTCTTCGCAGCGCAAACATTGCAATTCACGTTTGTTGCTGATCACCAGCAAACCGCCACACTTGGGGCACGGTTGCGAAACCGGACGCTTCCAACTTGTGAATTTGCAGGTTGGATAATTGGAACAGCCATAAAACACGCGCCCCTTGCGCGTTTTGCGTTCCACCAAATCCGCGCCATCCTCCGGGCACTGAACGCCAATGGTCTGCAAAAATGGTTCGGTGTGTCGGCATTCCGGAAAACCGCTGCACGAGATAAACTTGCCATAACGCCCCCAACGGAAGACCAGTTCACGCCCACACTCGGGGCAATTTCTGCCAACCTTCTCCAACTCCGCTTTGGTAACCGGAATTTCCTGTTGGGCGCGCTGCAACGTTGGCGCAAACGAGCGATAAAAGGCATCTACCACATCCACCCAGGCACGTTGCCCCTCAGCCACCTGATCCAGATCCATCTCCATCGTCGCTGTAAAGCCCAGGTTGACCACATCCGGGAAGTATTGCACCATCAAATCGTTGACCAACACGCCGGTTTCGGTTGGCAGCAATCGCCGCCCCTCACGCACCACATAGCCGCGCTCTTGAATCGTCGAAAGAATGGGCGCATAGGTCGAAGGACGACCCACTCCATTCTCTTCCAATACTTGCACCAACGACGCTTCGGTATAGCGCGGCGGCGGTTGCGTAAAGTGTTGCGCGGGCAGCAGCCGCTTCAGAATTTGCTTTTGGCCCTCTTCCAACCCTGCCGGAATGCGCACATCGTCATCTTCCTCGGTCTTCTTGTCCTCATCGCGCCCCTCAACATACACCACCAAAAAGCCCGGGAAGCGCAGCGTTGCGCCCGATGCACGCCACAAATAAACATGCTGTTGTGCCTTGTTCTGAATTTCAACCGTTAGCGCATCAAAAACCGCTGCTTCCATCTGCGAGGCGACAAACCGCTGCCATACCAACTGATAGAGCTTAAATTGCTCCGGCGTCAGAAAAGGCTTCACCTGCTCCGGCAGGCGCCGCACCGATGTCGGTCGAATCGCCTCGTGCGCTTCCTGCGCCGAAGCCGCACGCGTGCGATATTGCGGCGGCGTTGGTGGCAAATACTCACTACCATAGCGCTCAAGGATCATAGCGCGCACCTCGTTTTGTGCAATCTCCGAAACCTGGGTCGAATCAGTACGCATATAGGTAATCAGACCCGTTGCGCCCCCCTCGCCAACGTCCAGGCCTTCATACAATTGTTGCGCTACCATCATCGTCCGCCGCGCCGTAAAGCCCAGTTTGTTGGAGGCTTCTTGCTGCATTGTGCTGGTAATAAAAGGTGCCTGTGGTTTGCGGCGCCGTTCACTACGCTTCATGCGCTCGATGACAAACTCACCGCCCTCGATATCTGGCAACAACAGATCCACCTGTGCCTGATTCTTCAGCACAGCTTCTTCTTCGTCTATGCGCACCAGACGAGCCATGTAGCTGGATTTGTGCCCCTGCGCAGATAACTCGGCCTCCAGCGTCCAATATTCCTCCTGCACAAATGCTTCAATCTCGCGCTCGCGCTCCACCACCATGCGCAAGGCCACCGACTGCACACGCCCTGCAGAAAGACGACTGCGCACCTTTTCCCACAACAATGGACTGATACTGTAGCCTACCAAACGATCCAAAATCCGCCGGGCTTGCTGTGCATCCACAAGCGCCATATTAAGCTGACGAGGATGTGCAAATGCTTCAGCAATGGCCGGTTCGGTAATCTCGTGAAACACCACGCGCCGCGAATTCTCAGGCGAAATCCCTACCGCTTCCATCAAATGCCAGGCAATTGCCTCGCCTTCACGGTCAGGGTCTGTCGCCAAATAGACATCCTGTGCATCTTCCACCAACGCTTTCAATTCCTTGACAATGGCGCGCTTTTCGTTCGGCACCCGGTACTTGGGGCGAAAACCATTTTCCACATCTACTGAAAGCTCAGAACGCAACAGATCGCGCACATGCCCAACCGATGCCCGCACTGTGTAGTCTTTGCCCAAAAAACGCCCCACCGTGCGCGCCTTGGCCGGTGATTCGACAATCACCAGTTTGGTTGTTCGGCCATTCTTCTTTTGCGCGTTCTTGCGCTCCGTTTGTGCACTTTTGCGCTCCACCGTCGGTTTCTCCAGACCTTCGTGTTCTGGCGTACGCCCAAGACAAAAAACCTTGCCACCGCACACCGCGCAAATGCCGCTCGTCATTGGCGCACCGGCCTTGTTATAGCCAGCCTGAGCATCTTTTATTTCGCGTTTCGTCTTGCACTTGAAACAATAAGCTTCCAAAACATCCTCCTAAAGATAACAGGTATACCCTTTTTCCTTCAACAGGGCCACCACCTTGCGCACGCTTTGCGCATCATGACGATCACAAATCAACAAAGCGTCTGCCGTATCCACCACAATCAAATCTTTCAAGCCAATCCCTACCACAACTCGGTCCGTTTCGTGCGCATACACAAACGTTTGTTGCGTATCCAGGCCAACAAATTGTTCAGACAAAATGATATTGCCATTTTCATCTGTTGGCAATACCTCAAAGGCCGATTCCCAACTCCCCATATCGTTCCAGCCCAGCTCCCCCGCCGGCAGCACCACCACCCGGCGCGCTTTTTCCATAATACCATAATCTATCATCACCGGTTCAAGGGTTGGCCACAATTCTTGCAAACGCGGTTGCTGCTCAGGGGTATCCCAAACTTGCTCCAACGTGTGCAGCACCCCTGCCAGCTTTGGCATATGTTGCTCAAATTCCTCAGCAATCCGCTGCACCCGCCAAAAAAACATACCCGAATTCCAGTCATGATCTCCCTCAGCCAGCATGGCCTGTGCCGCCTGTGCTTCGGGCTTTTCCTTGAATTTTCGCACTTCAAAGGCGCAAACGCCCTCATATTCGCCCAACATTGCCCCGCGCTGAATATAACCATATCCGGTTGCCGCAAACGTGGGGCGAATGCCCAACGTGACCAGGTAACCATCCTGTGCAGCAGCATAGCCAGCCCGCAGCAACTGCTGAAACCCGGCCACATTGCGAATAAAATGATCTGCGGTCAACACCGCCATCACCGCCTGCGGATCGCGCTTGTGCAACACCGCTGCCGCAAGGCCCACCACAGCTGCCGTTCCGCGGCCCATCGGCTCCAAAATGTAATTCTGTGTCGGAATCTGCGGGCACAACGCTTGCAATTGCGTTGCCTGTTCAGCAACTGTAACCACCAAAATCTGTTCTGGCGCAAACACGCCTTCCAAACGCTCAACCGCCAACTCAAACAGGGAGCGCTCTCCCCACAGCCGAATCATTTGTTTGGGGTGTTTTTGGCGCGAGAGCGGCCACAAACGCACCCCCCCGCCACCAGCCATAATCACTGCATAGTAAGAAGCATTACCCATTTGGTTTCACCTGATAATCACCCGATCCTTCACGAGCAAGAATGTAATTCATACCACCAACTGCGCGTGCCATACCTTTCAATTCCATCATCGTCAACGCCGCCGCGACCTGATCCATCGGCAAGCCAGTTTTCTGGCCAATTTCATCAATATGCAATGGCTCAGCGCTCAATGTTTGCAAAATCTGTCCTTCCAAATCATTCACCGGCAACACCTGACGTGCTGAACGCTGTGCCTGCATTTGCCCCGGGTCCATATCCATGGCTTCGAGCACATCACCGGGGTGCAGCAAAGGGCGCGCCCCGCGCTGAATCAGCAAATTGGTGCCTTTGCTTTGTGGCGCATAAATTCCGCCCGGCACAGCCAACACATCCCGGTTTTGGTCGGCAGCAAAAGCCGCCGTGATCATCGCCCCGCTGTTATCGCTCGCTTCAATGACGACCACCACCCGCGCCAACCCAGAAATAATGCGATTGCGGGGTGGAAAGTTCGCTGCATCAGGCGGTGTGCCCAACGCATAATCGCTCACCACCGCCCCCGCTTCCGCAATTCGTGCTGCCAAATGTTCGTGCTCTGGCGGATAGATGCGATCCACTCCGCTACCAAGCACAGCAATCGTACGACCACCGGCCTTCAAGGCCGCATCGTGCGCAATCGCATCCACGCCACGCGCCAGGCCACTCACCACCGTCACCGCATGAGCACCCAAATAAGCGGCCACATCGGCCGTCACCTGTCGCCCATACGCCGTCACCCGCCGCGTGCCCACCAATGCCGCTGCCCAATCATCCTCATCCAACAATTCGCCACGCACATACAACACCGGCGGTGGCTGTGCAATCTCGCGCAACAGGCGCGGATAGGCCTCATCCTGCCAGGTGAGCAACGTCACGCCAGCTTGCTGCACCTTCTCCAGCTCGCGCTCCAAGTCCAGGCTGCGCCGCATCTCCAGCACACTTGCCGCCACCTTTTCGGGTAGCCCAGCACTGCGCAATGCAGCAAACGATGCCTGCCAGGCCTGCTCCAAACTGCCAAAAAAGTCCAGCAGGGCACGCACCCGCACTGCCCCAATGCCTTTTACACGATTAAACGCCACCCAATAAGCGCGCTCGTCCACACCCCGGCCTTCAATCTTCCCAAATGGGCGGCCTGACTTTCATTCGGCGCTCAGCTACGTCAATCGTCAAAACCACTTCTTGAATCGCCGGCAACAAAAGCTCACCGCCTTCACCATTGACAACATACACATCATTTGCACCGGTTTCCAGGATTTGCGACAGCACCCCCAGCACCTGCCCCGCCTCATCAACAACCGTCATGCCAATCAACTCATGATGATAATATCGTCCTTCCGGCAAGCGCGGCAATTCATCCGCGCGCACATACATCACCTGATTGCGAAACGGAATAGCATCCTCCGGGCTGTTCAGCCCTTCCAAATGCACCAGCCGCATCTGATCCATTGCCCGCGCAGCCCGAATTCGGTGAGGAACATGCTGCTCACCGACATAGACACGTTTGCCCGCCCTCAACCGTTCCGGAAACTCGGTCCACACATCCATCAACATTTCGCCCTTCAAGCCATGCGCCCGACGCAGCAAACCAACAGCGAGAAACACAGGCCCGCCCAACGCAGACGAGCCTGTGTTTTCCAAATCCGAAGCTGAAGGGGAATTGCGCACGCGCCGTTTCATCGTGGATCCGCCACGTCCAGCGTAGCTTGCTTTCCTTCTTGTGCAGAAGCCACGCGTAACAACACGCGCATGGCGTTTGCTACCCGGCCACTTTTGCCAATTACCCGACCCATATCCTCTTTGGCCACACGCAACTCCAGGTGAACGCGTCCGCCGATGCGTTCTTGATGCACCTGCACCTGCGTTGGGTCCTCAACCAGAGAACGGGCGATGTATTCGATCAGCTCTTTCATGGCCTTGGGCTATTTTTTGTGAGCAGCAGCAAGCGTCTTCGGGTTGACAGCGCGCTTGGCATACGCTTCTTTCGCCTCAGCCAGCAACGTCTCAACCGATTCGCCTGCCTTAAAGCGCGCATAGCGATCCATCAAACCGACACTGCGGAAGAGCATCAGCGCCGAATCGCTGGGCTGAGCGCCTTTGCTCAGCCAGTCATAGATGCGATCTTCTTTCACTTCCAGGGTGAAAGGTTCCGTGCGCGGGTTGTAAAAGCCCAAGATCTCCAAAAAGCGGCCATCGCGCGGGCTTTCTTTTTCAGCAGCCACGATGCGGTAGGTCGGTTGCCCATGCAAACCTGTGCGGCGTAAACGAATGCGAACCATCGAATGTATCTCCTTAGACTGACAAAGAATATTTTAGAAACAATCGTAATCAGCTGAAACGGATGAGGGTCGCTGAAGGGAAGCGAATGACGCCCGTTCCGGCCTTTCCTCTAGCCAAACAGACGCGGCAGACCGCGCCCGCCCGTCTTTTGAATAGTTTTCATCAAGCGCTGCGCTTCGCGAAATTGCTTGATCAACCGATTTACATCTTGCACATCGTGCCCACAGCCGCGCGCAATCCGGCGGCGACGGCTAGCATTGAGCACATCCGGGTGACGGCGCTCTTCCACCGTCATGGAATTGATAATCGCCTCGGTCAGCTTCAGCTGCTTCTCCGCATCCTCTGGCGAAACCTGGCGCGCCATTTGCCCCATCGAACCGGGCAACATCTCCAAAATTTGGCTCAGCGGGCCCATCTTGCGCACCTGCCGTAATTGCTGCGCGAAATCTTCCAGGGTAAACTCACCCGACATCATCCGCTCAGCTTGCTCTTGAGCCATCTTTTCATCAAAAGCAGCTTCCGCACGCTCAATCAGGCCAATTACATCCCCCATGCCCAAAATGCGTGAAGCCAGGCGACGCGGATCATACGCCTCAAGTGCGTCAACGCCTTCACCCGTGCCAAGGAACTTGAGCGGCACACCGGTGACACTGCGAATAGAAATTGCCGCACCGCCGCGGGCATCGCCATCCATCTTGGTCAAAATCAGCCCGGTCAACGAAACCGTATCGCGAAAGCCCTCTGCGACATGCAACGCTTCCTGACCGATCATTGCATCCACAACCAACAGCGTTTCAACCACCGTCACACGCTGTGCAATGGCGCGCAACTCGTCCATCAAGGCCTGATCCAGCTGCGAACGCCCGGCCGTATCAATGATCATCACCGAGACGCCACCTTTTTGCGCCTGATCATAGGCATGTGCCACCAACTCAGGCGGCCTGACGCCTTCTTCCGTAAACACCGGAACCCCCACGCGGTCGCCCATCGTTTGCAGTTGTTTGATAGCCGCCGGACGATACGGATCCGCAGCTACAAGCAACACCCGTTCGCCTTGCGAGCGCAGCAAACGTGCCAACTTGGAAGCTGCGGTCGTCTTACCAGAGCCTTGCAAGCCCACCAGCATCAACACACGCGGACGTGGCCCGGTCAGGTTCAGCCGCTCCGGTTCGCCCAGCGTAGCGATCAATTCCTCGTGCACAATCTTGATCACCTGCTGCGCCGGGTTGAGCGCCTTGGAGACCTCTGCCCCCACCGCACGCTCGCGCACCCGGGCAACAAAGCTCTTCACCACACTATAATGAACATCGGCCTCCAACAGTGCCAGGCGTACCTCACGCATCACCGCGTCAACATCTTCCGCCGTCAGCTTGCCGCGCCGACGCAGATTATCAAAAATTTGATTCAGACGTTGTGTGAGTGACTCGAACACTGAAGAACCTAACGGATACAAGACAGAATCGCATGTCCGTAATTCAAAACATGCAGCTTTTGATTTTAGCCTGTAAGGTGTGAAAGGTCAAGGTCTGCGGCACAGAAACTTTTTTTGAGTTTGTGGGTTAAGCATAACGAATTCAAGTGATTTGACCGCTATTCTCTCATTCATTATCTCAAGGAGTTGTTTATGTCCAAAGTAGCTCTCGTAACCGATAGCACCGCCTACATTCCAGCTGAGCTCAGCAAACAATCGGCCATTTACACTGTCCCTCTGCAAGTCATTTGGGGAGACGAAACCCAACGCGATGGCATTGACATCACCCCAGAAGCTTTCTATGCCCGCCTGCAAACCGCCCGCGTTCTTCCCACCACCTCGCAGCCTTCCCCCGCAGCCTTCAAAAGTATTTATGAAGAACTGCTCAGCCAGGGCTACCAAATTCTCAGCGTCCATATTTCCTCCAAATTATCCGGCACAATCGACTCTGCCCAACAAGCCAAGGCCATGTTGCCACAAGCTCCGATTGAAATTGTAGACTCAGAACTGACCTCCATGGGCATGGGCTATCCTGTCTTGCTAGCAGCACGCGCCGCCGAACAAGGCGCCACCCTGAAGGAATGCAAAACATTGGCCGAACAGGCCTGCCGCAACAGCGGCATCATCTTTGCGGTCAACACCCTCGAGTTTCTGCATCGCGGCGGGCGCATTGGCGGCGCAGCAGCTTTTCTCGGCACCGCCCTCAACCTCAAACCATTGCTCGAACTGCGCGGTGGCCGCATTGAAGCCGTTGAACGCATTCGCACCATGGGCAAAGCCACCGAACGCCTGCTCGATCTGATCGAACAGCGTGTTGGCTCTCGCACCCCCATCCGTCTTGCGGCAGTTCATGCCGGCGCTCGCGAATTGGCCGAAACCCTGCTTGAAAAAGCTCGCGCCCGCTTCAGCATCTCCTCCGTTAGCCAAACCAGCATTGCTGAGGTTAGCCCTGTCATTGGCGTTCACACCGGCCCCGGCTGTGTTGGACTAACCTTCACAGCAGGGATGTGAACTTCCTCAATATCGCCAATCAGCGGAGTCTGGTACAATAAGCCTTACCCAAACTTTTTCTTCACGGTGAGGCTGTCTGATGAAAAATTATCCAAGCGTTGGCATTCAAGTTGCCGATATTTTGCTGCCCCGCCCCGGCACGGACCTGAGCCGATGGGCTGTCATTGCCTGCGATCAGTTCACATCCCAACCAGACTATTGGCAAGCTGTTGCTGAGCAAGTGGGCGATGCGCCATCCACCTATCACATGATTCTGCCAGAAGTGATGCTAGGAACCCCCGCTGAAACGGAGCGCATCCAAACCACCCAGGCCACCATGCGCCGCTACCTGGCCGAAGAACTGTTTGTCTGCCACGAAGGGTTGATCTATGTCGAACGCAGCGTTGCCGGCAAAACCCGACATGGCCTGATGCTGGCCCTCGACCTGGAACACTACGACTTCAACAAAGGCTCGCAAACCCTTGTCCGCGCCACCGAAGGCACCATCCTCGACCGCCTACCGCCGCGCATCCGCATCCGTCAGGGCGCCCCGCTGGAACTGCCCCACATCCTCGTCCTGATTGACGACCCGCAAAAGACCGTCATTGAGCCCATTGCCGCTGCCGCGCCAGACCTGCCACAGATTTATGACTTTGAGCTGATGCTCAACAGCGGCCATTTGCGCGGTTGGCACGTCAACAACCCGGCCCTTGAAGCACAGGCTGTGCGCGCCCTGGAAGCCTTGGCCGACCCGACCTTCTTCCAACAGCGCTACGGTGTAGATGATAGCAAAGGCGTCTTGCTCTTCGCCGTGGGTGATGGCAACCACTCGCTTGCCACGGCCAAATCCATTTGGGAACAACTTAAGCCGCAAGTCGGCATGAATCACCCGGCGCGCTACGCCCTCATTGAATTGGAAAACGTTCACGACGAAGGCCTTGAATTCGAGCCAATTCACCGCGTCCTGTTTGATGTCAAACAAGACCTGCATACCGCCCTGCAAGCACACTTCGGCAATCAACTGCGCATTCAACCGGTTGAAAGCGCTCAGGCAATGGTCACCGGCGTAAAAGCTCAAACAGGCCCCGAACAAGCCTTTGGCATCGTTTCTGCACAGGGCTACGCCATCGCTCACATTGCCAACCCCACTTCCAATCTGCCGGTTGGCACCCTGCAAA
>JAIWNK010000080.1 GCA_020216845.1 Anaerolinea sp.
GCTTCCTGGATACCTGGATGCAGGCAGGAGGCGCCGGTAAGATTGACTACGTCCACGGCGAAGATGTGCTGTGCGAACTGGGCCAAAAGCCTGGCCATGTTGGTTTTTACCTGCCAGCCATGCCCAAACACGACCTGTTCAAAACCGTCATCCTTGATGGCGCCCTGCCCCGCAAAACTTTCTCAATGGGAGAAGCAATCGAGAAACGTTTCTATATGGAATGCCGGGCCATCGCCTAATTGCACCCATCCCCTTCAGGGGCGCAGTACTGCGCCCCTGTTGTTTAAATTCACCTTTCAGGAAAAATTGCCATGCCCAACCCACTTCGCAAGCCAGTTGAGGGCGCCCTGCCCCCCGAAGCTGTACGCATCCTCAACCTCTCTGCCCAACCACAAACGGATGGCCGTCGCGTACGCGTGCGCGTTTCCATCACCCCATTTGAAAAAGATCCCAGCCTGGAATGCTTCGTCCTCGATTCCGCTGGGGAAGAAGTCGCGCGCGTCTTCATTATTGAAACCGCCATGCCCGACCTGCTGTTTACCATGCACCTGCGCCAGGCCGCTCAACCCACTCCCTACACCTTGACCGCCCGCCTCTATTATGAAGAAACCGGTGTGCTGAGCGAACAAAGCGCCACATTTCAATTCGAAGGCCCCACGCCCTGAAAAGTATCTACAATAGAAATAGCGATTTGCCGCGCGTCTATGGTAAACTAAAGCTACCTCCTAACGGCGAATCTGTCGCTCAGGCGAAAGGCTTTCAACAACACGATGAAACCTTCTCCTCTCCAAAAAATTGTGCGTCTTTTCGCAGCCGCTCTTGTTTTACTTCTCCTTTCGGCCATTGGCTATGCCGCTTATCTGCTCACCCGGCCCCAAGCTGCAAACACTGCACAAACTCAAGCAATTGAACTTGTTTCCACTCAGCCCGAATCTGTTTCCATACCCCTGCCAACTGAAACTCCAGCGCCCATCATGACGTTGCCCATTCCAGATGAGTTGCAAGAGCAGGGTGTCATCCTCCTCTCGCTCAGCGATGGAAGCAACCAACACCTGTTTGCCTTCCATCCACAGCTTTTCCCGCTTACCCGCATCACCAACAACAATTGGGATGATATTCACCCAGCCATCAGCAGCGATGGCACACGCATTGCCTACACATCTCGCCGCAATGGCTACTGGAATCTCTACCTGCTCGACGTAATCAGCGGCACACAGGTTCAGCTTACCGACAGCCCCGCCTACAAAGGCGCAGCGTCTTGGTCTCCTGATAATCAGTGGCTTGTCTATGAAAGTTATTTCAACGACAATTTGGAACTGTGGATCAGCAACGTCAATGACTTTGATCAGCCACCCATTCCGCTTACCGATGACCCCGCCGCCGATTTTTCCCCCGCCTGGTCGCCTGCCGGGCGCGAGATTGTTTTCATCTCCACCCGTTCTGGCAACCCCGACATCTGGAAAGCGGATCTCAACAGCAGCGATCAGCGCTTCACCAACTTAACCAACACCCCCGATGCGCAAGAAAGTCACCCGGTCTGGTCCCCAGATGGACGTTGGCTGGCCTGGTCTTCAGACAAAAACGGTGTGCGTCAAATCTGGCTTTGGGAAGTCGGCACAGACATCAAAACAGCTCGGCCAATCGGGCGCGGCGATTGGCCCGCCTGGAGTCCTCAAGGCAACATCCTGTTGGCCGGCATCCAAGACCCCAACCAAAACCTGCTGACCGCCTATCAAATCAATGATCAACGGGTGATCTTGCCCCCCGTGCCGTTGCCCGGACAAATGTATGGGCTCGACTGGCAACGCCTGGATGCCAACGGTCAAAACTTACTCCTGCCAGAATCGCTCAATCAGCCGCACCCTTTGCCCTATCAACCCATTCTGACGCTCTTCCCGGTTGCCCCACTTGGACGCTATGGCGTTGTTCCATTGGACGATGTCAACGCCCCCTATCCCTTCTTACACGATGCAGCAGACGAAGGGTTTGTCTCGTTGCGTCACCTGATTGCTGAAACCAGCGGCTGGGATCTGCTGCTCAACCTTGAAAACGCCTACCTGCCATTGACAGAGCCGCCCACCCCCAGCATCTCCGAAGACTGGCTGTATACCGGGCGTGCAATTGCCTTCACCCCCTTGCCCCTACAAGCCGGTTGGATGGTCATCGCTCGCGAAGAATTCGATGGACAAACCTTCTGGCGCGTTTATCTCAAAGCCCGCTATCAAGATGGCTCACAAGGCTTGCCGCTTAGCCAATCGCCTTGGGACCTGAATGCGCGCTACAGCGGCGATCCCCAAGCCTATGAACAAGGTGGGCGGCTCTCCCCCATTCCGCCCGGCTATTGGATTGACCTGACCGACCTTGCCCAACGCAACGGCTGGCAACGCCTGCCGGCGCTCAGCCATTGGCGCAGTTTCTATGCCGCGGCACGCTTCAACCAATTGGCCTACACCAACAACCTCAGCTGGCAATCGGCCATGGCAGAGCTTTACCCACCGGAGGCCCTCGCCACACCGACCTTCATTCCCACCTACACCGCCACCCCCATCATCCCCACGCCCACCCCCACCCTCCGTCTGGCGCGCACCCACACGCCCACTCCGCCCACACCCTCGCCAAACGACATCCCCAGCGCCACCCTGCGTCCAACCTGGACCCCACCTCCCCCCACACCCCGACCATGAAATTCGCACGCATTTTCTTCTTACTGATCTTCTTTCTCGCCGCCTGTCAGCCCATCAGCGCCCCACCCACCCCCGCCCCGCTACCAAGCCCTTCGCCCGTCCTGCCAGATCTGCTCAGCATCCCTGGCGAAGCACTGCAAATAACCCCCGCCCCCCACACCACCCCACAAGCCTTGCTGAACGAAGCCCCCTTGCGTCCAAGCTTTTCTGCATCCGCCGAACCATCTACCCTTTGGCGCCCCCCGCTCTATGAAGCACCGCTTGCCATCAGCCCCTACGACCATTTCTACTTCACCCGTCCCATTGCAGTCAACACCGTCAATTGGCCGCTCGGTGATTACCGCTATGGCTATTACTTCCCCGGTTTGGAGGTCGTCCATATTGGCGTAGACATTGACGCCCAACGCGGTTCGCCCGTCCTGGCTGCTGGACCGGGACGCGTGATCTTCACCGGATACGGCCTACAACTGGGCCGCGATGACCCTGCCGACCCCTATGGCCAGGCCGTCATGATTGAACACGACTTCGGCTATCGCGGCCAGGCACTTTACACCGTCTACGGCCATATGGACCGTGTAGATGTCATCCGCGGACAGCGCGCCGAAACCGGCACGCAACTTGGCCTTGTTGGCAATACCGGCGCCACCACCGGCCCACATCTGCACTTTGAAGTGCGCGTCGGCAGTCGCTACGGTTCCTTCCAAAACCCCGAGCTTTGGGTCACCCCACCGCTTGGCATGGGCGTCCTGGCCGGACGAATGCAAGAAGAAGATGATGACCCAATCACCAGCCTTGATGTTGAGCTGATCTATCAACCGACCAACAAAATTTACCCGGCCCGCACCTATGCCGGTCGCACCTACAGCGAACCCTTTTTCCGCGAAAACCTGGCGCGCGGCGACCTGCCTGCCGGCAACTACACCCTCCACTTCGTCTACGACAGTCAAGAATACTTTTACCCCCTCACCATCCAACCTGGAACCGTTAATTACTTCACCTTCCACGCCACCAAAGGCTTTTCAACCGGTCTGCCCACCATCAGCAACATCTCCGGCCTCACCCCGGCACCATAAAACCTCGCTCTTTACACCCAACCTGGCCTGCGCTATAATCAGGCCCGTTCAAAAAATCAAAATAAGGAAAGCAGCATGATTGATGTAAATGATCTCCGCAAAGGTGTGACCTTTGAACTCGATGGCAACTTGTTCCGTGTCTTGGAATATAGCCACAATAAACCCGGGCGTGGCAACGCCACCATCCGCATCAAAGCCCGCAACCTGCTCACCGGTGCCACCATTGAAAAGACCTTCAACTCTGGCACCGTTGTGCAAGATGTGCGATTGGATTTTCACAACGCCCAATATTTATACAATGACGGCGAAGTCTACTACTTCATGGATATTGAGACCTTTGAACAATATCCCATCCGCCGCGATGTCATCGAAGATGTTGTTGGCTTCCTCAAGGAAGAAATGCAGGTCAAATTGACCTTTTACAAGAACGAAGCGATTGATATCGAATTGCCCACCTCCGTTGACCTGAAAGTTGTTGAAGCCCAGGCTGCTGTGCGCGGCGACACCGCCACAGGCGTCACCAAGCGCGTTGTCCTGGAAACGGGCGCCGAAGTAGAGGTCCCCATGTTTGTCAACCAGGGCGATGTCATCCGCGTAGATACTCGCACGGGCGAATACGTCACCCGCGTGACCAAATAGCTTGCGCGATTGGGAAGCTCACCTTCCCCAACGCGACAACCCATATACAATGCGCACCCCAGCCGGTTTCGAATGCCCCTACTTCTACGGTGATTATTATCGCGGGCGCGATCTAGAAGAATGTCGCCTGCTCGAAAATCACGGGCCTGAAAATCAGTGGTCAGCAGACTTGTGTAAGACATGCCCCGTGCCGGGCATTATCCGCGCCAACGCCTGCCCCAACCTTGTCCTCGATGGACATGTTGAGCGCGGCCTCTTCAAACTGGGCAAGCGTCGTGTTAAAGTAACTGCGGCCTGCAAGAAAACGCTCAGAAACGTAGAACGACCCGAAATCGGCTGCGGTGAATGCCATCCTTTGCCGCCATCTTTCGAGGAAAAATCTCGATGAAACTGACTCTTTTGCTTGATCTGGACGATACCCTGCTTTCAAACGACATGGAGCAGTTCCAAAAAGCCTATTTGCAACGATTGGCTGACTTTCTCAGCGATGTCGTTGAACCACAAGCCATGCTCAAGCAAATGTCCTATGCTGTCCGCTGCATGTTGAGCAAAGACAGCCCCATTGGCACCCTGCAAGACACCTTTGATGCCGCCTTCTACGCCCCCCTTCACCTTGAAAAAGAGGCGTTGCAAGACCGCATTGCTGAATTCTACGCCACCATCTTCCCCAGCTTGCGCAGCATCACCCGCCCTCGCCCAGCAGCTCTGCGGCTTGTTGAACAAGCCTTTCAGCGCGGCTATCGCGTCGTCATTGCCACCAACCCATTGTTCCCCCGCACCGCCATCCTGCAACGGCTCGATTGGGCCGGCCTGCGCCCAGACGCTTATCCCTTTGCCCTCATCACCTCCTACGAAACATTCCACTTTTGCAAACCCAACCCCGCCTATTATTGCGAAATTTTAGCCCAGCTTGGCTGGCCCGAAGACAATGTCGTCATGGTCGGCAACAGCCTACCAGATGACATTCTCCCCGCTGCCAGGCTACAATTTTCCACCTATTACCTCAACAGCGACCAAAGCACCGTCCCAGCTCCAACCAGTGGCGCCATCAGCGGCTCTGGCACGCTTGAACAAGTGCTGGATTGGCTCACCCTGGTGGAAGAACAGGCCGAAAAGCCCAGCTTTGACTCACGACGCGTGATTCCATCCGTGCTCAAGGCCACACCTGCCGCCCTGGATGGCTTGTGTGCCGGTCTGCCCGCCCAGGCTTGGAAACACCGCCCCGCGCCCCAAGAGTGGAGCCTGACCGAAATTGTCTATCACCTATCCGACCTGGATAACGAAGTCAACCTGCCCCGTCTGCAAAAGATTCTCGCCGAAGACAACCCCTTCTTGCCGGGCGTTGTCAGCGATGTGTGGGCCAACGAACGCGATTATCAGGCACGCGATGGAAAAATGGCCCTCAATCAATTTGCCGAGCGCCGCAGCGTCCTAACAACCTGGTTGCAAGAGCGCACCCCAGCTGAATGGCAACGGCCTGCCCGCCATGCCATCTTTGGCCCAACCACCCTGCTTGAAACCTGCCTTTTCATCGCTCAGCATGACCGCACCCATCTTCAACAAGCAATCGCCATCTTGCAAAGCCTTCCTGCCTGATTTCCTTTCCCCCTTCGTCAATAAGAGTTGTATAAGATTCGCCCGTTTCCTTATTCAAAAACTGGCTTGACAGCAGGGAGATTGGTATAATCTTTGTAAAACAAACCCAAAAATTCCATGTGTTTCTTTTTCCAACCGGATAAAGAGTCAGCATGGCAGCGAACCCTGGAGGTATCCGTGAACGCTCGCAACCAATCTTATCTGATCTACTTGCTTCTCTTCATCGCCATTTTGGTCTTTGCCATCTTCAGCTTCAATCCACGCACCACCACACAAGATGTCAACATCAACCAACTGGCTGAAGAGATTAAGCAAGGCAAAGTAGCTGCTATCGAGACAAAAGAGAACCGGCTCGAAATCACCTACAAGGACGGCACACAGGGAAAATCCAACAAAGAGGCCGCTAGCACACTTGTGCAGCAACTGCTGGATCTGGGCGTGACCCAACAACAATTGTCTACGGCCAACATCAAGCTAAAAATCTCTCCCCCCAGTGCCTGGCCAAGCGTGCTAACCGCTTTGGGCTACGCCCTGCCACTTCTCATCCTCGTTGGCGCGTTTTTCTTCATCTTCCGTCAGGCACAGGGCAGCAACAATTCTGCCATGTCCTTCGGCAAATCACGCGCCCGCATGTTCAGTGGCGACCACCCCACCGTCACCTTTGCCGACGTAGCCGGCATTGATGAATCGAAAGAAGAACTGCAAGAAGTCGTCGAATTCTTGCGCGAGCCACAAAAATTCATTGCCCTGGGTGCCCGCATTCCCAAAGGCGTGTTGCTTGTTGGCCCGCCCGGAACGGGCAAAACCCTGCTTGCAAAAGCCGTATCCGGCGAAGCCGGCGTCCCCTTCTTCTCCATTTCCGGCTCAGAATTTGTGGAAATGTTTGTCGGCGTCGGTGCCAGCCGCGTGCGTGACCTGTTCGACCAGGCCAAACGCCACTCCCCGTGCATCATCTTCGTAGATGAAATTGATGCGGTCGGTCGTCAGCGCGGCGCCGGCTTGGGTGGCAGTCACGACGAACGCGAGCAAACTCTCAACCAAATGCTGGTTGAAATGGATGGCTTTGACACAGACACCAACATCATCATCATGGCCGCCACCAACCGCCCCGATATTCTCGACCCAGCCTTGCTGCGGCCTGGCCGTTTCGACCGCCGCGTTGTCCTCGACCGCCCCGATGTGCGTGGGCGTGAAGCAATCCTCAAAGTCCACGTCAAAGGCAAACCCTTGTCCCCCGAAGTCAACCTCGGTGTCCTGGCGCGTGCCACACCTGGCTTTGTTGGTGCCGATATCGAAAACCTGGTCAATGAAGCAGCTATTTTGGCCGCTCGCCGCAATAAGAAAAGTATCACCCAGGCCGAATTTGAAGAGGCCATCGAACGCGTTATCGCCGGGCCGGAGCGCAAGAGCCGCCTGATCAATTCGGAAGAAAAGCGCGTCGTTGCCTACCATGAAGCCGGCCATGCGGTTGTCATGAACGCCCTGGCCGAAGCCGATCCCGTTCACAAAGTATCCATCATCGCCCGCGGCATGGCTGGCGGCTATACCTTAGCCCTGCCTGAAGAAGAGCGCACGCTGATGTCGCGCAAGAAAATCTTTGCCGAAATGGTCAGCCTGTTGGGCGGGCGCGCCGCCGAGCAGATCGTTTTTGACGACATCACCTCAGGTGCTGCCAACGACATTGAACGCGTCACCAAGATTGCCCGCTCCATGGTCACCCGCCTGGGCATGAGCGACCTGCTTGGCCCAATGGTTTATGGCCAAAAAGAAGAATTGATCTTCCTCGGTCGTGAGATTTCTGAACAGCGCGACTATTCCGAAGCCGTGGCCGAAAAAATTGATCAGGAAGTCCGCCGCCTCGTCAGCGAAGCCTACGATCAGGCCCGCCAAATTTTGACGACCTACCGTGCCCAATTGGATGCGGTTGCCAACAAACTGCTTGAGGTTGAAACGCTCTCGCGCGAGGAATTCGAAAAAATCTTCCCGCCGCCGCAGCCCAAGAAAACCGGCACACCCACCCTCGTGCCACAAGAGTAACCCTGATCAAAAGCCACCCCTTAGAAAACATCGAAGGGGTGGCCTTCTTTTATCTTATCTCACTCATCCGCCTGCATCTGTGGCAGTTCGCGCCGCAGCAACTTGCCCACACCGCTGCGCGGCAACGCCTTCACAAATGCCCATGCTGTCGGTACCTTATAATAAGCCAGGTCTTGCCGACACCACTCGGCCAATTCCTCCACGCCAACCTGCATCCCCTCCTTCAACACCACCCAAGCCTTGACCTGCTCACCACGTTGCGGGTGAGCCACCCCCGCCACCCCCACCTCACGCACCGCCGGATGTCGCAGCAAAGCTGCCTCCACCTCATTGGGCCATACCTGATAGCCACTTACTTTAATCAACTCTTTTTTGCGCCCCACCAGATAAAAATAGCCATCTTCATCCATGCGGGCCACATCCCCCGTGTGCAGCCAACCATCCTTCAAAACAGCTGCGCTTTCCGCCACCTGTCCCTGATACCCCGCCATCACCTGCGGACCGCGCACAAGCAATTCACCTTCTTGCCCCACAGCTGCATCTTGTTCATCCTCACCGATCACAATCCGGCAATCCACATCTGGCAAGGGCAAACCAATCGAACCGGTGCGATTCTCGCCCATGAACGGGTTACAATGCGTTGCGGTCGGCGCCTCGGATAGCCCATACCCTTCCAGCAGCTTGCCGCCCGTCAAAGCCTCAAAGGTGCGCTTTGTCTCCGCGGGCAATGGTGCCGAACCCGAAATGCAGGCCTTAATCGAACGCAAATCATAATCTCTCACCTGCGGATAGGCATTGATCATTTGATACAAGGTCGGCACCCCCGGGAACAAACTGACCCGTTCCCGTTGAATCGTCTCAAGCAACCCTTCCACCTCGCGCGGATTCGGGAACAACACCAGCGTCGCCGCCAACGCCACGCCCATATTCATAGCGATCACCATGCCATAGACGTGAAACAGCGGAATGGCGCACAGCACCACTTCGCCTGCTTCTTGCAAACCATGCAACCAACGCTGAAACTGCAACGTGTTGGCCACCAAATTACGGTGCAGCCCCACGGCCCCCTTTGGCAGTCCGGTCGTCCCACCAGTATATTGCAACACCGCCGGTGCATCTGCCTCAACCGGCGGCAGGGTATCTTCCAGCGCCCCGGCCTGCAATACCATTTGCAACGTCAATTGCCCCTGCGGCAAAGCCTGCTGCGGCAAATGCAGCCACTCCGCCAAATGCGCCGAATCAGCCTCATCCGTCCACACCACCTGACGCAACCCCGTCTCAGCTGCCGCCTCGGCAATCGTCTGTGCATACGAGCGCAAGCCAATCAACAACGTTGCCCCAGCATCGTTCAACTGATAAGCCAACTCGCGCCGGCGATAAGCCGGGTTACAAGCCACCACCACCCCCCCAGCCTTCAAAACCGCATAATAGCTCACCACAAATTGTGGCACATTGGGCATCATCAGCGCCACACGCTGCCCCGCTTGCACACCCAACTTCACCAATCCTGCCGCCAGGCGTTGAGTCAATTCCTCCAACTCAGCGTAAGAAATTTGCTCTTGCCCAAAACGCAAGGCCACCTGCTGTGGATAACGACGCGCCGCCTGCTGCAAAAAAGCAAACAACGGCTGCTGCGGATAGTGCCCATGTGCGGCTACTTGCACATCATACTGTTTCAGCCAGGGTTTGTTCTGTTCCATCATTCACCTCTGCACCCATAATAAAACGGACCATTTCATCCACCACCCCCGCCCCCGCTGCAAACCAAACGATGGATGGGTCATTTTGCTTAAACCAATTGGCCTGCCGCCGAATAAACTGCCGCGTCAGCCGTTTCATCTGTGCGACCGCCTCATCCAGCGTCATCTGTCCGGCCAGGTGTGCGCAGATCTCGCGGTATCCGATCGCTGAAAACGTTGGCCAATCCGCCGAGCACCCCCTTGCCAACAAAGCGCGCACCTCTTCCACCCA
>JAIWNK010000081.1 GCA_020216845.1 Anaerolinea sp.
TCCATCTGCCAACATTTGCTCAATACGCCGATCCACCCGCTCATACAGCTCAGGGCGCGGACGGGTCAACCCCAATTGCAGCAACGCATAAGGCGAAACTGAGCGAGTGCGCTGCGCCGAAAAACGCTCCCCCGTCGTAAAGATGACCTCCAACGCCCGCACCGTCCGCCGCACATTGTTCGGCTCAATGCGCGCAGCAGCCTCAGCATCCAACCGCCGCAGCCGTTCGTGCAACGCGGCTGCGCCAATTTGTGCGGCCCACGCTTCCAAAGCGCCGCGCAAGGCCGGGTTGGGCGAAATTTTGGGCGGCTGCCAGGCCTCCACCACCGCCCGCACATATTGACCTGTTCCCCCCACCAGCAAAGGCAAGCGCCCGCGCTGCTGAATATCGGCAATTGCCGCCGCCGCAGCTTGCTGAAACACAGCCAGGCTCCACGTCTCACCGGGGTCAGCCACATCAATCAGATGATGCACCACACGTTGCCGTTCTTGCGCAGTAGGTTTGGCCGTGCCAATATCCATGCCGCGATAAAACAAGCGCGAATCTGCCGAAACCACTTCGCCATTCAACCGCTCCGCCAATTGCAAAGCAGTCTCGGTCTTGCCAACCGCGGTTGGCCCAACCAACACCAGCAACCGCTTGGGATGATCAAGAAAACGCATTGCGGAACCACTCCACTTGTGGCATTTCGTCATCCAGGCGACCCACCACAGCAATCACATCCACCCGCCAATCCCCCCTCCAAGGCGGCGATTGTTCAAGCAAATAGGCTTCAATCGCATTCAAGAGGTGCTGCTGCTTAGCAGCATTAACTGCCTCTTCCGGGTTGCCAAAAGCGCCATTCGAACGTGTTTTCACCTCAACGAACACCAACACATCCCCCTCACGCGCCACCAAATCCAATTCGCCATAAGGCGTGCGCACATTGCGCGCCAACACTTCGAGCCCCTGCGCGCGCAAATACGTCGCCGCCTGCTCTTCTCCCCAAATCCCAATGCGCTGATTCCATCGCTTCATCGCCGCAATTATACTCGCACACAAAAGAAAACTCCATTTTCCCACCCCGCATTTCCAGGTTTCATGTTAAACTATCTATACGATTGGAGGCTGTTTTATATGGGCAAATATATCAACTTTCTCAAAGAGACTGAGCTATTCTACAACCTCACCCAGGAACAACTGGAACGGGTCGAAAGCATTTGCGAGGTTGTTGATTACGAAAAAGGCACCATGATTGTTTCTGAAAACTCGCGCGAGGACGAACTGTACCTCATCCTACGCGGCGAAGCAGAAGTGCTGATTGACCCAACACTCGTGCAGACCCGCAATGCCCCTGCCGCAGAGCCCCATGTCGTTTCGACGTTACGTCGTGGTCAATCCTTTGGCGAAATTGCCCTGGTAGACCAAGGCGTCCGTTCCGCCAGCGTACGGTGCTCCCAACGCAACACGCGCGTGTTACGCATCTCGCGTCAGCGCCTGTTAGAGCTCTGTGAAACCTACCCCGATCTTGGCTATCGCGTGCTGTTCAACCTTGCTGCTGACCTGGCACAAAAAATTCGCAATTCTGACCTGCGCATTCGCGAAGCGCTCCTTTCCCAGCGGTTTACCCGCTCCGGCAGCAAAGCCTAACCCGCTATGCCAAGCGCAGAAATTATTGCTATTGGTACGGAACTACTTCTGGGAGAAATCCAAGACACCAACACGCGCCACCTTGCCCGTGCATTGCGCGACCTGGGCATTGACCTTTACCGCGCCACCCTGATTGGCGACAATGCCAACCGCATTGCCCAAGTCATCCAGGAAGCCATGCAACGCAGCCCAATTGTCATCACCACCGGCGGGCTTGGCCCAACCGTTGATGACCCCACCCGTGAAGCCGTTGCCCAGGCAATTAACCGCCCAATTGAATTTCGCCCCGAACTATGGGAACAGGTGCAGCAACGCTTTTTGCGTTTTCACCGACAACCAACCGAAAACAATCGTCGTCAGGCTTTCATTCCTCAAGGTGCCACCCCCATCGAAAACCCAGTTGGCACCGCCCCCGCCTTTTATTACGACGACGGTGAACACGTCATCATCAGCCTCCCCGGCGTGCCCCGCGAAATGGAATACCTGCTTGAACATGCCGTTGCCCCATTCTTAAGGCGGCGCTTCCACCTACACGACATCATCGCCACCACTGTGCTACACACCGCCGGGATCGGCGAATCACAAGTGGATCAATGGGTGGCGGATCTAGAAACCCTCACCAACCCAACCGTTGGCCTGTCAGCCCATGCCGGCATCATTGATATCCGGCTGACCGCCAAAGCATCTTCTGCTGCCGAAGCACAGTTGCTGCTCACCGAACTGAGCGATCAAATTCGGCAACGCCTGGGCAACCACATCTTCGGTCAGGATGAACAAACCCTGGCAGCCGTCATCAATGCGGCCTTAGCCAGTCAACAAGCCTCAGCAGCGCTGTTGTTCTGCGGCCTGGAGCTGCCCAATGCCATCCCTCTCCCGACTGCACAGCTACACCTGCGCCCAACCCCACTCGCAGCCGAAGCCTTGCAAAGCGAAATGCGCCTGTTACAAGGCCAAACTGGCAGTCCTTTCGTCTTAGCAGCCAGTTATTTTCCTGGCGAATGGCAACAAACCCTGCTGCTATCCCTTTCTACCCCCACCGGAGAGCAAAGTGATCAGCGCTCTTATGGCGGCCCCGCAGCACTTGGCCCCACCTGGGCCCTCCACACCGCTCTGGATTTTCTCCGGCGCGGCCTTTTATTCCATTCCTGACGAGGTTTTCCATGCAAACAGTTGATTGGTTACTTACCAACGCCATCGTCCTAACCATGGACGAAGAATTTCATCAATATGAACCCGGCGCAGTTGCTATTCAAGGCGACTCGATCGTAGCGGTTGGCCCGGCCGATGAAATTGCACAACGGTTCACCGCCGCCCAGACAATCGATTGCGGCGGCAAAGTGCTCATGCCCGGTCTGATCAACGCCCACACCCACGTGCCAATGACCCTGCTGCGCGGCCTGGCAGACGACCTGCGCCTGGATGTTTGGCTGCTTGGCTATATGATGCCCGTTGAGCGCGAATTCGTCTCGCCCGATTTTGTGCGCCTTGGCACCTTGCTAGCCTGCGCCGAAATGATTCGCAGCGGCGTGACCTGCTTTGCCGACATGTATTATTACGAAGAAGATGTTGCCAAAGCCACCGCCCAGGCCGGAATGCGCGCCCTGTGCGCAGAAACCGTGCTGAAATTCCCAACCCCGGATGCACAATTCTACGAAGACTCGCTAGCTGCCACGCGTGACTTCATCCAACGTTGGAAAGGCCATCCGCTCATCGTCCCCTCCATCGCCCCCCACGCACCCTACACCTGCACCCCCGAAATCCTGCGCGCGTGTGCTGAGCTTGCCATCGAATTTGACGTTCCCCTGCACACACACCTTTCTGAAACCGCATTCGAAGTTGAAACCATGCGCAATGAACAGGGCATGCCGGTCATCCCCTACGTCCGCAAGCAAGGCCTGTTAGAAGCCAAGGTGTTGGCAGCGCACTGTGTTCACATTGACGAAGGCGAAATGCGCACCTTGCAACATCATGGTGCCGGCGTGGCGCACAACCCAACCTCCAACCTCAAGCTCGCCTCTGGCATAGCCCCCGTCCGGCGCATGATTGAACTCGGCCTCAACGTTGGCATCGGCACCGATGGCCCAGCCTCCAACAACGACCTCGACATGTTTGAAGAAATCCGCCTGACCGCGCTAATTGGCAAAGGTGCGAGCGGTGACCCCACCGCCCTGCCCGCCCGCACCGTTTTGGCCATGGCCACCCGCATCGGTGCCCAGGCCATGCACCTGGGACACATCACCGGCTCATTGCAACCCGGCAAACGCGCCGACCTGATTCTGGTGGATGTCAGCCCCCTGCACAATTCCCCGCGCTTCCAGCGTGACCCCCAAAACGCCTATGCTCAAATCGTCTATGCTGCCAAATCCAGCGACGTGAGCGATGTCATGGTCAACGGCCAATGGCTCATGCGCGCCCATCAGCTGCTCACCTTGAACGAAGCCGACCTGTTACAACAAAGCCGTGAGTACGCTCAACGCATTGATCAATTCCTCATCCAGCGCGAGCAATCCGTCCTTTCCAAACTGATTGCCATCGGTGGCGCTACCGAGGAAGAAAGCTACGAAGTGCAAGCCAAAGTCCGCATCCAAGACCCTGCTGCGATGATTTCAACCCTTCAAAACAGGCCGGAGATCGAAATCGTTCGCAAGCGTCACTACCGCCAATATGATACCTATTTCTCATTTACCGACCCACAACAAGGTCATGTGCGCTTCCGCGAAGATCATTTTGTGACTGAAACCGGCAAAATTAGCCATGTGCGTTCTCGCCTAACCCTGATTGGCCCGGCGCGTGAACAACACTTTCCCCAAGAAGTGCTCTTATCGCGCAGCCGCTTCCTGGCACCCGCCTCACAAAGCTTGCGCTTCTACCGTGAATACTTCCAACCCGCGCACGAAGCCGAAATTGAAAAAGACCGGCAACGTTTCCTGGTGCGTTATCACGACATTGAATTCTTCGTCAATGTAGATACCGTTCACAAACCCGAGTTAGGACACTTCCTCGAAATCAAAAGCCGCACGTGGAGTCGTCAGGATGCGCAGGAAAAATCTCGCCTCGTCGTTGAATTAATCCGCTTGCTCGGTGCTTCCGCTGATGAAACCACCCCGCAAGATTACATTGAAATGCTCGCTGCTCATTCCACCCATTAGGAGTTTGCCCATGTCTGCTGACGCCAATCTGAAAACCCTGCGCATCTTGATGATTGCCTCAGAAGCCGATCCATTGGTCAAAGTCGGCGGACTGGGCGACGTAGCTGGCTCGCTGCCTCAGGCACTGCGCGCCCTGCCCGCCGAAAAAATCGGCGGTTTTACACTGGATGTGCGCCTTGCCATCCCCTTCCACAGCGTTATTCGCCAAAAACTGCCCTCGCCGCTGCCTGTCGCTTCCTTCTCTGTGCCCACCCCGGCCGGTGAAATTCCAGGTCAGGTATACCTGACGCGCATTGGCAACACGCCGGTATATCTCATCGAAGGCGCCCCCATCCCACCCGACGCCCCGGTTTACAACACCACCAATCCCCAACAAGACGCTGAAAAATATCTCTTCTTCTCACTCGCCTGCCTTGAAGCCATGCGTGCCCTCAACTGGCAGCCCGACATCCTGCACGCCAACGACTGGCACACCGCCCTGGCAGTCTATCAACTCCACAATATCCGCCAACGTGACCCTTTCTTCAAGCACACGCGCAGCTTGCTGGCCATTCATAACCTGCCCTTCCTCGGCGGCAGCGCCGAAAAAACCCTGCCCGCCTTTGGCTTTCAACCCAGTCAGGACAAACGACTGCCCGATTGGGCGCGCTCTTTTCCCCTACCCCTTGGCCTCAGCGTTGCAGACCACATCGTCGCCGTCTCGCCCAACTATGCCCGCGAAATCCTCACCCCAGCCTTTGGCTGTGGCCTGCAAGACTTCCTGCGCACCCGCATCAATTCGATCTCCGGCATCCTCAACGGCCTTGACCAAACCCTTTGGGACCCCGCCAATGACACGCTGATTGATCATCGCTTCTCCCTCGCAACCCTTTCCGACCGCGTTCAAAACAAACTTGCCCTGCAAGAGCAACTTGAACTGCCGCGCGACCCCAACATTCCCTTGCTCATCGCCATCGGACGCATGGACCAACAAAAAGGTATGGATATTGCCATCGAAGGGCTGCAAATGGTGACCGATCAGCCTTGGCAAATGGTCTTCCTCGGCACAGGGGACCCCCTTCTGGAAAGCGCCTGCCGCAGCCTACAAGCTGAGTTCCCCGACCGTGTGCGCGCCGTCATTCGCTTTGACTTAGCCCTCTCGCACCGCATGTATGCCAGCGGCGACATTCTGCTCATGCCCTCGCGCTACGAGCCATGCGGCCTGGCCCAAATGATTGCCATGCGCTACGGCTGCATCCCCGTTGCCCGCGATACCGGCGGCCTACACGACACCATTCAAGACACGCGGCAGCCCAACCAAAATACCGGCTTCCTCTTCAAAGATCCGCTCCCTTCCAGCTTCAGCGTTGCCCTGTTGCGCGCCCTGGCTCTCTACCACAACCATTCGGCCTGGAATGCCCTGCAAATCCGCTGTATGCAACAAGACTTCTCGTGGACTCAATCGGCGATTGCATATGCCAATATCTACTTCAAATTAATGGAGGAAACCCAATGAAAACCCGCGCCATCATCCTGGCAGGTGGGGAAGGTACCCGATTGGGCGTACTTACCGCCCGCCGCGCCAAACCGGCCGTCTTGTTCGCCGGCAAATACCGCATCATTGACTTCACGCTATCCAACTGCGTCAACTCCAATCTGTTTGATGTGATGATCATCGCTCAATACCGCCCTCATTCTCTCATCGAGCATATTGGCGCCGGCGGCCCGTGGGACCTCAACCGCGACTTTACCGGCGGGGTGCGCGTTTTCACCCCATTCAAAGCTCCAACGTCCAACTGGTTCATCGGCACTGCCGATGCTGTGCAGCAAAACTTCACCTTCATCAAACGCGGCAACACCGAACTGGTGCTCATCCTCTCAGGGGATCATATCTATACCATGGATTACGAACGGGTCATTGACTTCCACCTGGATCATCAGGCCGACCTGACCATGGCAACCATCACCGTCTCCCAAGAAGAAGCCTCCCGCTTTGGCATTGTTGGCGTTGATCAACACTACCGCGTGACCTCGTTTGTTGAAAAGCCCCCCACGCCGCCTTCCAACCTTGCCAACATGGGCATTTACGTCTTCAACCGCAAGGTGCTTGATGAAGTGCTTTGGGAAGACCGCAAAAACGAAAATTCATCCCATGATTTTGGCAAAGATATTATCCCCGCAATGATCAACGGCAAAGCCGCGGTCTTTGCCTATCCCTACAGTGGTTACTGGATGGATGTTGGCACGATTCAATCCTACTGGAAAGCCCATATGGACTTGATCGAAACGCCTCCTGCTTTCGACCTCTATAACCCGGATTGGATCATCCATACCCGCACCGAAGAACGCCCGCCCATGCGCATTCACCGCACCGCGGTAATAGAAGACAGCCTCATTTGCAATGGCTGCACAATTGAACCGGGTGCACGCGTAATTCGCAGCGTACTATCCCCTGGAGTTGTGGTAAAATCAAATGCTGTGATTGAGGAATCGATCATCATGACCGATACTGTCATCTGCGAAAAAGCGATTCTTGAACGGGCCGTGCTCGATAAGCGCGTCAAAGTCGGCGCAAATTGCAGAATTGGCGCACGCCTGAACGATGAGAATGTTCAAATCGCGATGGTCGGTAAAGCCTCTTGCGTTCCCCCTGGCACGATCATTGAAGCCGGTGGCCTTGTTGGAACGGATGTGATTGCTCAAGACTACTCCTCCCCTCTGGTTCGTAGCGGAGAGTACATTCAAACTGGGAGACAGCCCTATGAAATTTAATCGCGCGTCAGGCATTCTTCTTCATCCAACAAGCCTGCCCGGGCCGGATGGCATTGGTGACCTGGGCCCTGAAGCTTATCGCTGGCTCAATTTCCTCAAAGAAGTCGGGTGCTCCCTGTGGCAGGTGCTGCCACTTGGCCCCACAGGCTACGGGGACTCGCCCTATCAGTGCTTTTCAGCGTTTGCTGGCAACCCCTACCTGGTCAGCCCCGCTGGGCTCATGGAAGATGGCTTGCTCACTCGCACCGACCTAAGCGATCGCCCCAACTTTCCAGCCAACGCAGTCAACTATGGCGAAGTAATCACCTGGAAACTAACCCTGCTTGACCGAGCTGCGGCGCGCTTCATTGAAAACGCATCCGCAGAGCTGCAAAAAGACTACCACAACTTCTGTGCCGAACAAGCATATTGGCTGGAAGACTTTGCCCTCTTCATGGCCATCAAAGAATCACAAGGCGGTGTTGCCTGGAAAGACTGGCCAACCGAATTGCGCCATCGTCACCCCGAAGCCATTGCTGCCTTCCGCGCCCAAAACCAGGCTGCCATCCAGCGCCACATGCTGCGCCAATTCTTCTTCTTCCGTCAATGGAACGCCCTGCGCGCCTATGCCAAAAAAATTGGCATCCGCATCATCGGCGATATCCCCATCTTCGTCGCCTATGATAGCGCCGATGTATGGGCCAACCCCGAACTCTTCTTCCTCGATGACCAGGGCCACCCAACGGTTGTCGCCGGCGTTCCCCCGGATTACTTCTCGCCCACCGGCCAATTGTGGGGCAATCCGCTCTACCGCTGGCGCGTTCACCGTCAAACAGGCTACGCCTGGTGGATTCGACGCTTCAAGGCTACCCTGCAAATGGTAGATATTGTTCGCCTCGACCACTTCCGCGGATTTGCCGGTTATTGGGAAGTGCCAGCCAACATGCCCACTGCCGAAATCGGTCGTTGGGTACCTGGCCCTGGCAAACACTTCATCAAATCCATTCGCGAAGCGCTGGGCGACCTGCCGATCATCGCCGAAGACTTGGGCAAAATCACCCCAGATGTTGAAGCACTGCGCGATGATTTCTGCCTGCCCGGCATGAAAATCTTCCAATTTGCCTTCAGCAGCGATAGCGACGATCCCTTCCTACCGCACAACTACCCGTCCAATTGCGTTGCCTACACCGGCACCCACGACAACGACACAGCCCTCGGCTGGTATCTCACCGCCCCAGAACACGAACGCGACTTCTGCCGCCGTTACCTGGCTCGTTCCGGTGATGACATCTCGTGGGATATGATCCGCGCCGTGTGGTCCTCGGTTGCCGTTTTTGCCATCGCCCCCTTACAAGACCTGCTCAGCCTTGATTCTTCTGGCCGCATGAACTTCCCTGGCCGTCCAAGTGGCAATTGGACCTGGCGCATGACCGCTGATGTGCTCACCCCTGCCCTGGCGCGCCGCATGTATGAGACCAATCAGCTCTACAGCCGGCTCGCTGCCTGAGCACTCCTTCTCCATTCCCATGTGCACAGCTCATCGGCAACGATGAGCTGTGTTGTTTTACCCCGTCGGAGCAGAAGAACGCCCCGCTAGATAAATGCCCACCAAAATCAACCCACCGCCCACCGCTTCCAGCACAGTTGGCGCCTCACCCAACAACAACATCGCCAATACAATTGAGCCAATCGGCTCGCCCAACAAAGCCAATGCCACAAACGAAGCTGAAGCCTCCTTCAACGCCCAATTGAGCGCCGAATGCCCCAAAAGCTGCGGCACCAAGGCCAGCAAGGCCAACAACCCCCACAACCGCCACGAATAACCTGTCCACTGCGCCCCGCTCAGCGCAGCGAGCATCAACAACGTCAGCGCTGAGGCACTATAGACCACAAACACATACGTCAACAAAGACACCCGCCCGCGCACCCCGCGCCCGACCAACAAATACCCACACGCAAACCACGCCCCCAACAGTGCCAGGCCATTGCCCAACAAAGTCTTGCCATCCATCGTTGCCACCCCCGTACAGCTCAACCCACCTGCCCCCAAGGTACAGGCCTCACTCAGCCCCACAATCGTCCCACCGACCAAAGCCACCACCATGCCTGCCCAAATGCCAGACGCCGGACGCTCATGCAACACCACACCCGACAACAACCCAACCCAAATTGGCGTCGTCGTCACCAACACCACCGAACTTGCCACCGAAGTCAACCCCAATGAGGCAATCCAGGCCGAAAAATGCAGCCCCAATAACACCCCGGCAAAAATTAACAACCCCCAGGTGCGTGCCCCCAATTGACGCAGCTCCTGCCGCCGGCGTTTCAAAGCCAGCGGCGCCAATACCAACGCTGCAATCGTAAGTCGCCCCGCTGCAATGATTAACGAAGGCGCTTCTTGCTGCGCAAACCGGATCAATACCGAAGCCGTCGAAACAGCCAAAATTCCACCCGCCAACACCAGGTACGGAGAAAACAAACGTCGTTGCAT
>JAIWNK010000082.1 GCA_020216845.1 Anaerolinea sp.
TACAATTCCTCATCTGCGTAACTTGACAAAGGCCCTTTACATCGCTAGAATTAAATCGTTCGGGTAATAAAAAGGCCTCTCATCGCCGCTTCCTCTTCCCAGGCCCATCATTTTTTCAAGGAGAAAAATCAATGCCTTTTGAACTACCAGCCTTGCCCTACGCTCTTGATGCTCTGGAGCCCTGGATTGATGCGCGCACGGTCGAAGTCCATTATACCAAACATCATCAAACCTACCTGAACAACCTTAACAAAGCCCTTGAAGCTGCCCCCGACCTCTATCAACACCCCTTAGCAGACCTGCTCAAAGACTTGAACCAGGTGCCAGAAGCCATTCGCACCGCCGTGCGTAACAACGGCGGCGGGGTTTACAACCACAACTTGTATTGGGAAATGCTGGGCCCCAACGCCGGCGGAGAACCTGTTGGCGATCTGGCCAAAGCCATCCATGCTAGCTTTGGCAGCTTCGATGCCTTCAAAGCCGAAGTTGAAAAAGCCGGTCTCACCCGCTTTGGCAGCGGCTATGCCTGGCTCAGTCGCCGCCCCGACGGCTCCTTGCTCATCCACTCCACCGCCAACCAAGATTGCCCCCTCTCCGAGGGGCTCTTCCCACTCTTCACCGTGGACGTATGGGAACACGCCTACTATCTCAAATACCAAAATCGTCGCGCTGAATATCTGACCAATTTCTGGAACCTGATTGATTGGGAAAAAGTGGAAGCTCGCTATCAAACTGCCTGACTTCCCTTGATTCACACCTTCACCTCATAAGGAGACCCCCATGCCCCATGTAATTACCAGCTTATGTTTGCGCGATGGTGGCTGTGCTACCGTCTGTCCGGTGGAATGCATTGTTCCTGGCCAGCCCATTGACCAATGGCCCTGGTACTACATTGACCCCGACACCTGCATTGATTGCGGTGCCTGCGTTCCTGAATGCCCATGGGAAGCCATCTTCCCACTAGACGAAGTACCAGCTGCCTTCCAGGCCAAGAAAGATGTGCGCCTCTCCCAACCCGTTGGCACACCCGATTACACCGAAGAATATACCGGCACCAATCATGATGGCGATGAGGTCATCCTCAAGGCCACATTCATCCTCAAAGCCGGTCAAACCATTGACCTTACCCCCGCAATTCAGACCAACGCCGATTTCTTCAAGAACGGCCCTGGCTACAACGCCCGCTAAATCTCAACGAGTCTGCACTCTGGGTGGAAGAATGCTTCCGCCCAGAGTTTTTTTACTCATAACCAGAACACCGCTCAAGGAAGGATGCCTATGCCAGACTATCGCATCGAACGCGACTCTTTAGGAGAACTGCAAGTACCTGCCCAAGCACTCTATGGTATTCAAACCCAACGTGCAGCGCTCAACTTTCCTATCTCTGGTCTGCGCCCCTGGCGCGCCTTCATCTGGTCTATGGGTCTCGTCAAATATGCAGCAGCGCGCGTCAATTATGAATTGGATTTGATTGATGCGGGTATCGCCCAGGTCATCGTCCACGCCGCGGATGAAGTCATTGAGGGACGTTGGGATGACCAATTCATCGTGGATCCATTCCAGGCTGGGGCTGGCACAAGCCACAACATGAACACCAACGAAGTCATTGCCAACCGTGCCACGCAAATGCTCGGGGGCGCACTTGGCGAATACCGCGTCCATCCCAATGATCACGTCAATATGTCGCAATCCACCAACGATGTCATCCCCACCGCCATCCGCCTGGGCTGTCTCTGGCGATTGGATGAACTACTGGCCAGCATCGCTGGGCTTGTCACTGCCTTACGCGACAAATCAGAAAGTTTCGATGACATCGTTAAATCTGGCCGCACCCACCTGCAAGATGCGGTTCCAGTCCGGCTGGGGCAGGAATTTGGCGCCTATGCCTGCGCGGTTGAACGCGACGCCGAACGCATCCGCCGTGCTGGCGACACCCTCCGTCGCATTGGCATTGGCGGCACCGCAACCGGCACCGGTCTCAACGCCCACCCTGAATACCACACCCGCATGGTCAACGCCCTCAGTCAACGCTCCGGCCTCAAACTACAAAGCTCCGACAACCTGTTCGAATCGATGCAATCCATGGCGGACATGGTAGATTTTTCCGCCTCCCTGCGCACCCTTGCCACCACCCTCATCCGCATTGCAAACGACTTGCGCCTGCTCTCCTCCGGGCCTGCGACCGGCCTGGATGAAATCCGCCTGCCCGCTGTGCAACCCGGATCCAGCATCATGCCTGGCAAGGTCAACCCTGTCCTGGCCGAAATGTTGGATATGGCCATGTTTCATGTCATCGGCTGTGACACGACAATTACACTGGCCGCACAAGCCGGGCAACTTGAACTAAACGTAATGATGCCGATCATTGCCCACAACTTGTTTGAAGCCATGCAAGTCACCATCGGTGCCATTCAAGCCTTCACCGAAAAGTGTGTCTGCGGCATTCAGGCCAACCGCGCTCGCGCCGAAGCCTGGCTTGAGCGCAACCCCATTCTCGTCACTGCCCTGAACCCCATCCTGGGCTACGCGGTTGGTGCCGCCCTGGTGAAAGAAGCCAACCTGCGCGGCCTGACCATCCGCGAGGTAGCCTTAGAGAAGGCGCGCCAAAACAGCCTGCATCACCGCGAAACCGGTGCAGCCATCACCCCAGAGCAAATTGAAACCATCTTCAGCGACCTGCGCCGCTTCACCGAGGGCGGCATTTTAGGCGGTGGCATCGCCGGTTGAACGCTACTGCTGCGCGCTCTCCAACGCAAACATTGCTGCGCCAATCATCCCCGCCTGATTTTGTAATTGAGCAGGGATGATCTTTGCGCGCGACTTCAAATATGGCAAAAAGCGCTCCGGTTCTTTGCTGATTCCACCGCCAATGATAATTACATCCGGCCAAATCAAAGCATTCAGCACATCCAAATAGCGCTGAAATCGCTTGGCCCACTCCTCCCAGGAAAGTTGCTTGCGTTTACGCGCTGCATCAGAGGCACGCCGCTCCGCATCCTTGCCATCCACAATCAAATGCCCAAATTCGGTGTTGGGCACCAAATGCCCATCCACAAACAGAGCTGAGCCAATGCCAGTGCCAACGGTTAACATCACCACCACCCCGCGCGGCAGTTCGCGCCCAACCCCAAAGCGCATCTCAGCAACACCGGCAGCATCCGCGTCATTGACCGTATGCACCTCGGCATCCAATTGATTGCGAAACAGCGTATTGGCATCCATCCCCACCCAAGACGAATCGATATTCGCCGCCGATTGCACCACCCCGTGCAACACCACCGCCGGAAAACCACAGCCCACCAAACCATGCCACTGAAAATGCTCAGCAAGCTGCTTCATCACCTGGGCTACTTCTTGCGGCTTGCCGCCTTCGGGTGTTGGCAGGCGCAGTCGTTCACCCAACAACTGCCCTTTTTCAACATCAATCAGTGCGCCTTTAATCCCCGATCCGCCAAAATCAATGCCCAAAACTGCCATTACAACACCTCCTAAAATGCTGATACCATTATTCTAGCATATCTGCCATTCAACGACAGCCATTTTGTAGATGTTCTTCATAGGTCACCGCGAAGGCATGTCGCCCTGAACCATCGCAGCGTGCCCGAAAATAAAAATAATTGGTCTGTGCCGGATACGCCACCGCCTGCAAAGCTTGCAAGCCCGGGTTCGCAATTGGCCCCGGCGGCAACCCATACACCCGATACGTGTTATAGGGCGAATCAATCGCCAAATCCGCAGCGGTCAAAGGGTTCACCCACCAGCCACCGCGCCCGGCATCATACCCCACCGCATACTGCACAGTTGGATCACTCTCCAGGCGCATGCCCTGTTGCAACCGATTCAAGAACACCGAAGCAATCACCGCCTGTTCATCCTGCATCACTGCTTCGCGTTCAACGATTGAGGCAAGTATCACCGCCTCACGCACATCTAAGCCCTGTGCAGCATAGCGTTGCCGCAAATCATCGCCCACCTCTTGATCAAAATGCATCAGCATCGGCAAAATTAGCTCTTCAGCGGATATGGAGCGTTCCACCGGATATTGCCCCGGCATCAAAAAGCCCTCCAAGCTGACCATGCTGCGCCAGGGTTCTGGCAAGCCGCTCAAACCAGGCTGATAGACCACCAACAAAAATTGCTCTGGAGTGATGTTCAGCCCCGAATAAGGCAAAGAAGCAGCAATTTCTTCCGCTCGCCAACCAGCCAAAACCCCAAAAATCAACTCGTTCGGTACGGCCTCGCGCAACTGCTGAGCAATCTCTAACGCTGACTGCGCCGCGCTCAACTGATATCGTCCCGCCTGAATGCGCGTGTCCAACCCGGCATAGATCAAATACAGCCGCAGCGCGTCCGCGTTGCGAATGAGCCCATCCTCTTGAAGTCGAAACGTAATCAGATTAACGGTCTCACCCGGCGCAATATCAAAAGTTTGCACCCCCGCATCAGCCTGTCGCGGCGTTAGCAAATCATCTTGATACAATAACAATTGTGCCCCATAGGTCAGGCGCTGCACTGTGCCCAAAGTCGGCGCGGGCGGCCCAAACAAGGCCAATGTCTGCGCCGGAATGCTCGTCAGGGCCCAGATCGCCCCCAAAGCACCCAAACACGACCCAATCAGCAAAATTACCACAAACGTGCGCCCACAACCGCTTCTGTTCTGACCTGTCATTTTGCTTCATCCTTGAGTATTACTGGTTTGGCTATGCGCATCCAGATAACTTTGCAAAATCACCGTCGCCGCCAAATCGTCCAAATGACCGCTGCGCTTCTGCCGACCAACCCCCATTGCCCGCCGGGCTGCTTGCGCCGCCTGCGTGCTGCCGCTCTCATCCCATAACTCCACAGGTAACACCGTCTGCGTGCGCAACGCCTCAGCAAGCCGCTGCGCATGGCGCGCCGCTGCCCCCACCTGCCCTTCCGCATCCAGTGCCTGTCCAATCACAATCCGTTCCGCCCCGTGCTCTTGCGCCAGGGTCGCAATTGCCGCCGCATCTACCAACCGCCCCACATGCCGCAACACCGTCAGCGGGTTCGCAATCGTCCCTGTTGGATCACTAATTGCAATCCCCAACCGTTTTTCTCCCGGATCCACCGCCAGCACACGCCCCATCCTCAATCCTCCGCCCGCACAGCAATCCGCACAGGCAACACCGGCATACGCCCCCACCAGCCAGGCCAAACACGGACCTGCGGTGCTTCAGATAGCGGCACACGCGCCGCCAACAGCTCCGGAACAGCTTTCAATGGCTGCCCAACCAACGCCATCGCCAACTCATCGGCTGACCACGCCCCGCTGACCATGCGCTGTGCCCGCATTGGCCACCGCCAAACGCCATCCGCCCCACGCTGCGCATCCGCCAACATAATCAAAGTCAGCGTTTCGTCTCGAGCCGCATAGCCCGGCAACAAGTTCGCATCCAACGCTGCGCGTGCTGCCATGCGCAAATCATCCTCCGCCACACTCCAGCCCTCAAAGACCGCCTGCAACGTCAACCCAGCCGTCTCAGACGGCACGCCCACCTCCGGTTGCGCCACTTCACGCACCACCGTTTGCAATGTCACAGACCCTTCCAGCAATCGTTGCCCAGGCATTAGCCCCTGCCGCAATTCCTCAACCGCTTGCAGGCGCAATTCTTCCGTCAACTGCTGACGCAAAGCCGCAAAATCGGCTTCGTCAGGCGCCGGGCGCTGCACTTCTCGACCGCCCGAAATGGCCTCCTGATTGCGCACCAACAGGCGCGCCCCCAACGGTCCCTCCACTGCCTGCACCGCCCCTGCCGGCACATTCCCGGCGCTGCCCGGCGTCAACGCCTGCACAGCAACCTCGGCACGTTGTCCCACTCCGGCGGGCAGCGTCACGCTGCGCAGCGTCTGCATTCGCACCGGCACCTCATCCAGCGTCAATACCACCAGCCCAGCCGGGACATACACCTCAGTCTCTGTCAAATTGGTTAATGTCACCAACCCCGTCGCATTGGCACTTGCCGCCTGCACAAGGCCACTAGCAGGTATCTCGGCGCGCCCCTCAACCAACACTTCCAAACGCCGCGCTGGCATTCCACCAGAAATCATCGCAAAACTCAAATGCGGATCCGCCCACACTTCCAATTCCAGGCTTTGCTGCAGAGTTGCTGGCTGCAACGTTACCTCTGATTTTGGCAACAAAAACACAAACAGCGCCAACACGGCCAACATCCCCAACGCAAAAACCGCCCAACGCAGCCAGGCTGATCCCTCGACAGGCAGCGGATGTTGCGCCCAAGCTGTCTGCAACTGTTTCACTCGCTGCGGATCACGCTTCCAACGCCGACGGCGCAAACGCCGACCCTGCCGCCACACCGTAGATTGGGCTTCTTTCTCACTCTCAAAAGTCGCAATTCCCGCTTGCTGCGCATCTTGCCGGGCAGTGATATTCCTGGTCACCAGGCCAACCTGACAACCCAAATCTGATGCAGTCCGCCGAATCAATACCCAATCCACCACCCGCAAACGACAGCGCCCGCGCCGCGGCCAAAGCAGCAAGATACGGCCAGGCTTTGCCCACGCCATCTTATCCCGCACCGACACTCCATCATCATGGATCTCTAATTGCACCAAATGTGTTTTCATCTGGCAAAATTATACTGTGTTTTGAGAAGGAAAACCGAATCGTCTGCTACAAAACCTCGAATTTTGACAATAGTTGACTATAATAAAGAATAAGCTGCTATTCAAGGAGCAAACCGATGAAAACCATATTCCGCCCCCTTTGCATTTCCCTGGCATTGCTGATCCTGCTTTCCTCATGCAACCTGCCAGTTCCTGCTGCCTCGCCCACCCCCGATCTACTTGCCACGCAGGTCTTATTAGCCCTCACCAACATGCCAACCAGCCCCGCCACAGAGGTCCCAACAGCTGCGCCGCCCCCGCCCGACCTCCCCACCCCAACCAGCCCTGCCACAATCGCAGATACACCCACAACCGCACCCAGCCCAACGACGCAACCAACCCTACCCCCTCCGCCCACCGCCACCCCCTCTCCCGAAGACCCGACACTCTCCCTTGGTACCCCCACCTGGCAGGATAGCTTTGCCAGCGGCACAAACTGGAACCTGAGCGGCGATGGTTACAAAGACGATTACACCCACATCAAAATTGAAAATGATGCCATGCAACTCACCAGTCTGACCGCTACCGGCTGGCGCGGTTGGCGCTTGGGCGGGCGCAAAATCACCAATGCATACCTGGAAGTGACCCTGCGCACCGGTTCTTGCTCTGGAGCCGATTCCTATGGCCTGATTGCCCGTGCCCCCGATTACAGCTCCGGTCAGGGGTACTACTTCCAGCTCACCTGCGATGGTCGCTACAACTTCACCGTCTGGGATGCAAGCGGCAACCGCGCCTTGTTCTCACCGGAAAACAACCCGGCCATTTTGGGCGGGTCGAACCAAACCAACCGCATTGGCCTATGGCTACAAGGCAACACCATCAAGCTCTATGCCAATGGCAAATTGCTGCGCGAATTCAGCGACAGCAGCATTCCGGGCCCCGGCTATTTTGGCCTGTTCATCGCCGGTCTTGGCTCAACCGGCTTTACCTACTTCGCCGATAGCATCGCCTATTGGGAATTACCCTAGAGGATTACGCTCCATGACTTCCCCCGCTTTAACCACTGCCGCTCAACGCGCCGTGCAAATTGCCCGCCAAATGATCGTCAAAAAACCACTTTATCTGGATACGGAAACGACCGGCCTCAGTCAGACGGATGAAATCGTTGAAATCAGCGTCATTGATGACAATGGCGACACCGTCTTCGAATCACTGGTGCGCCCCAGTCAGCCCATTCCTCCCGAAGCAAGCCGCATTCACGGCATCACCGATGAAATGGTGCGCACTGCCCGCCCATGGCCCATCCTCTGGCCGCAGCTCAAGCCACTGCTCGCCGGGCGCGTGCTGGGCATCTACAACAGCGAATTCGATAAACGCATGATGAAGCAATCCATGGAACGCTATCGCCTGCCCTGGAATGAAACCTTCCAGGACGTGGATATTCTGCGGCTATTTGCCGATTATCGCAGCGAATGGGATAGCCGCAAGGGCGGTTATCGCTTCTTCAAGCTGGAAGACGCCGGGCGCTTCTTCAACATCTCCCTACCCAATGCCCATCGCTCCACCGCCGACACCCTGTTAACACGAGCCGTTTTGCACTGCATTGCCGGATTGCCTTATTAGTCTGCCGCTGCGGAACCGCAGCTTGTTTGTGTCAAAACAATTTGGATAACAAAGACCGCAAAAGGATATTTTTTACCATGAAAGCAATTCCTTCCTCTGAAATTACCCCCGAAGAGGTTTACCTCTCCCGGCGACGCTTTCTCAAACAAGCCCTGGTGTTCACCGGCGCAGTGGCCCTGGCTGCCTGCGCCCCACAATCCGTTGCCACCAATCCGCCCGGCGATGATGGCGCAACGGCAACAGGCAGCACCGATGAACTAGGCGATCGCCTTACATCCTATCAAGATGTGACCAATTACAACAACTTCTATGAATTCACTACCGACAAGGTTGCAGTCGCACGCCTGTCAAGCAGCTTCATCAGCAGCCCCTGGCAAGTTCAAGTGGGTGGGTTGGTCGAATCGCCAAAAACCTTTGACCTGGACGACCTGCGCACCCGTTTTGACCGGCAGGAACGCATCACCCGCTTGCGCTGCGTTGAAGGTTGGTCTATGGTCATCCCCTGGCTGGCTTTTCCGCTGCGCGACCTGCTCAACGAGGTTCGCCCAACTGCGGATGCCCGCTACGTGCGTTTTGAGAGCCTCTACGACCCGCAACAATTCCCCGGCCAAAAAGACAAGTGGTTCAACTGGCCCTATGTCGAAGGCCTGACCCTGGCGGAGGCCTACAACGACTTGACCTTGCTGGCAACCGGCTTATATGGCAAAGACTTATTGCCGCAAAATGGCGCCCCCATCCGCCTAGTCGTCCCCTGGAAATACGGCTTCAAGAGCATCAAATCCATCGTCAAAATTGACCTCGTCGCCGAACAACCAACTTCCTTGTGGATGGCAGCTGCGCCGAATGAATATGGTTTCTATGCCAATGTCAACCCCAACGTACCGCACCCGCGCTGGTCTCAGGCCAGTGAACGCCGCATCGGCGAACTAGGGCGGCGCGACACCCTGCTCTTCAATGGCTACGCCGAACAGGTTGCCGAGCTCTATCGCGGCCTGGATCTGAAAGCCAATTACTAAGTTTCCTTCATGCCCAAACGCTTGCTGACGATTTTGCTACATAGTCTCTCGTTGCTGCCCCTCCTTCTGCTAATCATCAATGGGCTAGGCGGCAGGCTGACGGCCAACCCCATCCAGGCCATCACCCAACGCACCGGTCAGGCAGCGGTGCTATGGCTGCTGTTCTCGTTGAGCTGCTCCCCGCTGCAATGGCTCAGCGGATGGCATTTCGCTGGGCAAGCCCGCCGCCCACTAGGGCTATATGCCTTTTTCTATGCCGCACTGCACTTTCTCACCTTTGCCGTGCTGGATTACGGGCTCAATCTGTCGCTCATTGGCGCAGCCCTGCTGGAAAAACGCTTCATCCTGGTTGGTTTGCTGGCTTTGCTGCTCTTGTTGGCCCTGGCCCTCACCTCCAACCGCGCTGCCATGCGCTATCTCGGGCGCCATTGGAAGCGTCTGCATCGCCTGTCCTATGCTGCTGCTCTTGCCGTTTTGCATTACCTTTGGGCGGTTAAGAGCGATATCCGTCAGCCGCTGCTCTATGGCAGCATCTTGTTGATTTTGCTAACCTTGCGCCTGCCGCCCATTCGCCGCGCTCTAATCCACCTGCGCCAACGCAGCTAATGCGCACATCTCTGTGCTACAATTAAGCATCTTGTTGCATTGGAGACTCGTGGCTTGAACGTTCCAACGCTTACCCCCCTTCAAAGCGAACTATCACAGCTTCCCTCTGGCACCTATCGCTTCTTACACGGCCCTGCTGGCTGTGGCAAAACCACTGTGGGCCTGGC
>JAIWNK010000083.1 GCA_020216845.1 Anaerolinea sp.
ACACCTGAACAACCTGCTTCGTCAAGGCGTGCCCGCCCAAAGCATTCTCATTCTCACCCCGCAGCGCACCCTGGCCCTACCCTATCGTCAACTGCTGCGTCAACCCGACCTGCCCCCCGGCAGCGAAGTTTCTATCGTCACGCTGGGCGGCCTGGCTCAACGCCTGATCAGCCTGTTCTGGCCAACCATCGCTGCGGGAGCTGGCTTTGCCCACCCCAATCAGCCACCGACCTTTTTAACCCTCGAAACTGCCCAATACTATCTGGCACAACTGATCCAGCCCCTTCTCGACGAAGGCTACTTCGAATCGCTCACAATTGACCGCAACCGCCTTTATAGCCAAATTTTGGATAACCTCAACAAAGCTGCCGGGGTGGGGTTTGCCATGGAAAGCATCGCCACCCGGCTCACAGAAGCCTGGTCCGGCAAGCCAGGTCAAGAAACGCTCTATCAGCAGGCGCAAGAATGCGCCAATCGTTTTCGCAGCTATTGTCTGCAAAACAACTTGCTTGACTTCTCATTACAGTTAGAGACCTTCACCCGTACGCTTTGGCCATCCCTGCTTTGCCGTTCTTACCTGACCCAAACCTATCGGCATCTCATCTATGACAACATTGAAGAAGACGTACCCGTTGTTCACGACATATTACGTGCCTGGCTTCCAGCTTTTGAATCCGCCTTGCTGATTTACGACAGCGAAGCAGGCTATCGCGCCTTTCTAGGCGCCGACCCAGAATTGGGGCGCTCGTTGGAAAAAGAATGCAACGAAAGCGTGCAACTCGATCAATCCTTTATTTCCTCCCCGCCCATTCAACACCTCAGCGAAGCCTTCCAAACTGCTTTGTTGCGCACCCGTCAACCAATTCAGCCAGACCTTGCCAACGCCTATACATTACAGCATGTGCGTTTTGCGCCACAAATGATCGAATGGGTCTGTCAAAAGACGGTTGAATTGCTTCAGCAAGGGCTGCCGCCCAGCGAAATTGCCATCCTCTCCCCCTACCTAAGCGATTCGTTGCGCTTCTCATTGATGAACCGCCTCAGCGAATTGGGAGTTGCCAACCGCTCTCATCGTCCATCGCGCAGCTTGCGCGAAGAACCAACCACCCGCTGTCTGCTAACCTTTGCCCGATTGGCCCACCCGCAATGGCAAATGCCCTGCCCGGTTGAAGATGTCCGCTCAGCCTTACTACAAGCCATTGATGGCATTGACCTGATCCGCGCCCAACTGCTTGCGCCGACCCTCCAAAAAGCAGAAGCACAGCCTTGCTCTTTTGCTCAGATCATCCCTGCCATGCAACAACGCATCACCTACAGCATCGGCGAACGGTTCGAACTGCTCTGCCAATGGCTGAACGCCTATCGTCAGAACGAACCACAAGAATTGGATGTCTTCCTCTCCCGGCTATTTGGGGAAGTGCTCTCACAAAACGGCTTTGGTTTTCACACCCACTACGATTCCGCGGCCATCACCGCACAGTTGATCGAGTCAGTGCAAAAGTTTCGGCGCGTGGCCGGCCCAAGCCTTGCTGCTACGGGCACCCCCATCGGCAAAGCCTACTTGCAAACCGTGCAACAGGGCATTCTTGCTGCCCAATACCTCAGCAATTGGGAAGACGAAGCATCCGATTCCGTCCTGCTCGCCCCGGCGCACACCTTTCTGATGAGCAACCGCCCCGTCAGCGTGCAATTTTGGCTCAACATTGGCAGTCAGGGCTGGTGGGAACGCATCTATCAGCCGCTCACCCATCCCGTCGTCCTCTCACGACACTGGCCACAAGGCAGCCGTTGGGTAGATGCCAACGAATTCAACACCAACCAAAACGCCCTGGCGCGTTTGCTCACCGGCCTGTTACGCCGCTGCCGTGATCACGTCTACCTCTGCGCAACCGGCCTGGATGAAAGCGGCAATGAGGAGCGCGGCGCCTTGTTACTTGCCCTGCAAACCATCCGGCGCGGTGTTTTGAACGCAACACGGAGCTAAACCATGCCCTTCATTCCTCGTCCCGCCCAAAAAGAAATCCTCCAATACACCCATGGCCGCATGGGCATTGCTGCCGTCCCTGGCAGTGGCAAAACCCACACCCTCTCTTACTTAGCCGCCAGCCTCATTGCCCGTCAACACATCGAAGACGACCAGGAAATTCTGATCGTCACCATGTCCAACTCAGCTGTCAACAACTTCATCACCCGCATCGAATCGTTCCTGAGCGAATTTGACCTGCTGCCCGGCCTTGGCTACCGGGTGCGCACCCTGCATGGCCTGGCACACGACATCGTCCGTGAACGCCCCGACCTGGCTGGCCTGTCAGATCGCTTTCAAATTGCAGACGAAAGCAGCACACAACAAATCTTACAGTCCGTCGTCCAGGCCTGGATGCGTGCCAACCCCAACTTCTCAACCGAATGGCTCGACCCCAATTACAGCTCCCCGGCCAATTATCGTCAGATTGCTCAATCATGGAATGACACCCTCGTCCAACTCGGACAGGCCTTCATTCGACAATCCAAAGATTTACAACTCTCCCCCAACGAGATACGCCGCCTCATGCCCCCCCATCCATCTTCGCTGCTGCAATTTGGCGCCAATATTTATAGCGACTATCAGCGAGCGTTAGCCTACCGCAATGCAGTGGATTTTGACGACCTCATTCGCCTTGCCTTACAAGCCCTCTTGGCAGACCCCGGTTACCTCAGCCGTTTGCGTTACCGCTGGCCCTACATCTTGGAAGATGAAGCCCAAGACAGCAGCCGCCTGCAGGAACAAATCTTGCGTCTGTTGGTTGGCGAAGACGGCAATTGGGTGCGGGTGGGCGACCCCAACCAGGCCATCTACGAAACCTTCACCACCGCCAACCCGCGTTTTCTGCTCGACTTCCGCAACGAACCCGGCGTTCTTTCGCTCAACCTCCCCAACTCAGGCCGTTCCACCCGCTCCATCATCGCACTGGCCAACACCCTCATCAACTGGACGCGCAGCCAACACCCCGACCCAAACTTGCGCTCGGCGCTCAACCCGCCGCTGATTGAACCGGCCCCCGCTCACGACCCACAGCCCAACCCGCCCGATAACCCCAATGGAATTTATCTCGCCAAACAAAAGTTTTCAGAAGAAGATGAATTGGAGAAAATCGTCAAATCGCTGAAACAATGGCTGCCACAGCACCCCGACGAAACCGTCGCAGTGTTGGTAACCCGCAACACGCGCGGCGCCAAACTGATTACAAAACTAACCGAAGCAGGGTTGCCCTGCATTGAAATGTTGCAAACCACTCACGCCACCCGCCGAGCTGCTGAAGCACTTTCGACCATCATCAAATCGTTGGCCGACCCGGCAAATCCAGTCCCTCTGGCACAAGCCTACCAAAGCCTGCCACGCCCCCAACCCGAATCCGCCGCCCAAAAAGCCGCTCAAGATAAATTTGTGAAAACAGTGGCCAGCCTGATCAACCAATGTAAATACGTGGAGTCCTACCTGTGGCCACACCCCAGCAACGATTGGCTGAGAGAAAAACGAGACAACCACACACCTGAAGAATATCTAGCCGAACTAGAAGCCTTTCGCGACCTGATGCGCCGTTGGCAATCTGCCACCCTGCTGCCAATTGATCAGCTGCTGCTCACCATTGCCCAAGACCTGTTCAGCAGCCCAGCTGACCTGGCCCTGGCACACAAATTGGCCCTCGTGCTAGAAAACAGCGCACAGGCAAACCCACACTGGCGGCTGAGTGATTTTGCCAATGAACTTTCCACCATTGCCCGCAATGAACGCAAACTCTCTGGCTTTAGCGATGAAGACCTTGCCTTCGACCCGGAGCAACACAAAGGCAAAGTGCTTGTTGCCACCATGCATAAGGCCAAAGGGCTGGAGTGGGATCGCGTCTATCTTGTCTCCGTCAACAACTACGACTTCCCTTCCAACCAACCCTATGATACTTACATCTCTGAACCCTACTACGTCCGTGAACGGTTGAATCTACAGGCCGAGCTGCTTTCGATGCTAAAAGCCATCGCCGCCAACGACCCAATCGGCTTATACATGGAAGAAGGCCTGGCCACCCGTCAGGCGCGCCTTGACTATTGCGCCGAACGCCTGCGCCTGTTGTATGTTGGCATCACCCGCGCCCGCAAAGAGCTGATCATCACCTGGAACACGGGCCGCTCCAATCTCAACAACCCCACCAGCGCAGCATTGCCACTGATCGCCCTCATTTCACTCTGGGAGGAAACTCATCATGCCCCTGCCAGTTGACTTTCAATTCAGTCAAAACAACCTGCAAGACTATCTGGATTGCGCCCGACGATTTGAACTGCGTGCCTTGCGTCGGCTTGCCTGGCCAGCGGCCCAAAGCGAGCCAGTAATTGAACAAGAACGTGCCATCGAGCGCGGTTCACGCTTTCATCACATGCTGCATCAAGCCGTCATTGGCATCCCCCCAACAACCCTTGCCGAGCAATGCGAAGACCCATTCCTGCAGCTCTGGTGGCAAAACTACCTGACCCATCCCCCGCAAGATCTGCCCAAACAGCGCCATCCCGAATTCACCCTCCACGCTCCATTTGCTGGCTTTCGCCTGATTGCCAAATTCGATCTGATTGCCATCGAACCAGGTCAGCGCGCTGTCATCGTTGATTGGAAAACCGCTCCACATCGTCCAGCGCGTTCCACCCTGGCACGCCGGATGCAAACCCGCCTTTACCGCTTCTTACTCGTCGAAGCTGGCGCATCGCTCAATCAAAACATGCCGATTCACCCCGAGCAGGTGCAAATGATCTACTGGTTTGCCAATGAGCCAACCGCACCAGAGATCTTCTCCTACAACGAGGCCGAGCATAAGCAAATCAACGCCGAACTACATCAACTCATCCAAGAAATTCAATCCCTCAGCAATTCCGGTCAGCCTTTTCCATTGACAACCCATGAAAAGCATTGTGCTTTCTGCACCTATCGCTCCCTGTGCGGGCGCGGCATTCAGGCCGGCAACTGGCAAGACATGGAAGACGAGCCTGAAGCTGAAACACCCTTGCAGATTGATCTGGAACAGATTGGAGAAATTGCCTTTTGAGCGCCACGCTCACCTGGATTGACCCGCCCATCGCTCAGCCATCGAGCGAACTGCTCGATTTGGCCGGGCCCTACCCGCTTTTGGCCAGCCTGCTCAGCCGACGCGGCATTCAGACTCGCACACAGGCACTCGCCTTCCTCGACCCGCGCCACTACACCCCCACCCCGCCCACTGAATTAGATGATCTGGGGCTAGCTGCTGACCGCATCGAACGTGCCATCCGCAAGCGAGAACGCATCGGCATCTGGGGAGATTTTGATGTAGACGGCCAAACATCCACAACCCTGCTCTACGCCGCCCTGCAACGCCTGGGCGCCGATGTCGTCTACCATATCCCCGTCCGCAAATACGAAACCCATGGCGTCAACATTCCAGGTTTACAACGCTTTATAGAACAAGGCGTGCGACTTGTCCTCACCTGCGATACTGGCATTACCGCACAGGATGCAGTCCATTTTGCTCAACAAAACGGGCTCGATTTTCTCATCACCGATCATCACACCCTGCCGCCAGAACTGCCACCTGCTCTAGCCGTCGTCAACCCACAGCGCTGCCCGGCCAATCACCCACTGCGCAGCCTGCCGGGCGTTGGCGTCGCCTACAAACTGGCCGAAGAGCTCCACCGCCGGGCAGGGCGGCTGGACGATTTGCAGGCGGATCTGGATCTGGTAGCACTTGGCATTGTTGCCGACCTTGCCATCCTAAGCGGCGATGCGCGCTACCTGGTACAGCGCGGCCTAGACGTATTGCGCGAAGCACAACGCCCAGGGCTACGCGCCTTGCTGCAGCTGGCAGAAGTCACCCCGGCGCAACTCAACGAAACGCATATTGGCTTCATCATTGGGCCGCGCCTCAACGCCCTGGGGCGGCTCGATGATGCCAACCCGATTGTGCCATTCCTCACCACCGCTGACCCAACGCTTGCAACCGTCACCGCAACGCGCCTTGAGGCCCTCAACGCCCAGCGCAAACTGCTTTGCGATCAGGTGTTTCAAGGCGCCCAGGCACAATTACGCCAAAACCCGCGCCTGCTGGATGAACCCGTCCTCATCCTGAGCCATGAACACTGGCCGGCCGGGGTTGTTGGCATTGTTGCCAGCCGTCTGGTAGAACTTTATCAGCGCCCAACAATTTTGTTGGTCACCCCACCCGGCCAGGCCGCGCACGGCTCAGCACGTTCAGTGGAAGGCATCAACATCACCGCGGCCATTGCAGCCCAAGCCGATTTGCTGAACGGCTTTGGCGGTCACCCAATGGCAGCCGGGCTCTCGCTACCTGCCGAACGCATCCCCGAATTCCGCCGCCGTTTGGCTCGCACCATCCAGGCCACAGAGACGAGCAAGCCTCAACCCGAATTGCAAATAGACGCCTATCTGACCTTCTCTGAATTGACGCTTGAATTAATTGAAACCCTGGAGCGCATGGCACCATTTGGCCCTGGCAACCCGCCCCCGCTGTTTGCCTCTCGACAACTAACGCTTGAGTCGGTCACGCCCATTGGCAAAACCAAAGAACACTTGCAGCTCCTCGTCCGTGACCCGGACGGCGAAACCCGCAAAGTGCTCTGGTGGCAAGGCGCGGACTCTCCTCTCCCCGAAGGCCCATTCGACCTGGCCTACACAGCCCGGGCCAGCAATTTCCGCGGTCAGCTATCTTTGCAAATGGAATGGGTTCACGCCCGCCCCCTCGAACGCCCAACCATTTCCCTGCCACAACGCCCCCCGCTCATGGTGCTCGATCAGCGCTTCTGTGACGATCCCCTGACACAATTACAAGAATACCAAACACAACCAGAAACGCTCATCTGGCGCGAAGGCGATGCCGCGACCAGCATTGCTGGCGTTGGCCGAGCAGAGTTGCGCGCAGCAAAAACCCTGGTCATCTACACCACGCCGCCCGGCCTCAAAGAGCTTCAAGCTGCATTGAACATCGTACAGCCCGAAACCGTCATCCTGTTTGCTGTTCAGCCCGTTGAAGATAGCCTTCCCGCCTTTCTGCAACGCCTGAGTGGCCTGATACAACACGTGCTGAACAAGCGCGCTGGACGCATTGCCCTGCAAGAGCTGTCAAGCGCTGCTGCTCAATGCGAATGGACCGTGCGCGTAGGGCTAGAATGGTTGGCCGCCAACGCCCAAATCGTTTTTACAGAACAGGCCGGCATCATTGAACTGAGCAAAGGCGCGCCAACCAAAAACCGTCCTCTGCCAGAGCTGCAAGCAGACCTGAAAGCCTTATTGACTGAAACAGCAGCTTTTCGGGCCTATTACCGACGAACAGACGCCCAACTGCTCATCGAAAGCGCGCGCGACTAACTCCCATTGCTCTGTTTGGGCAACTGCGGAATTAGCCACGCCAAAAAGGCGCCAAGGCTGCGCGTTTGCAACAAAATTTTGCCCGGGCCGGTCAAATCCACCACAATTCCTTCACCTCCCAGCAAAGTAGATTTCATGCCACCGATCATGCGCACCCGAAAACCAACACTGCTTGGAAAAGCAACCAGGTGCGTTGTATCTACGGTAAAGGTCTGCCCGGGGGCAAGGTCAATCTCATGAATAGCCCCATAGCTTGACAAAACAAGATCGCCAGCCCCAACACAGCGCAGCATGATCAACCCCTCGCCCGCGAAGAAGGTCTTGGCCCCCGTCCATTTGGTATCAGTCTCAATCCCCTCGCTTGCCGCCAAAAACGACCCTGACTGCACCAAATATTCCTGACCGCCAGAAAGCGTCATCGCAAACACATCGCCAGGCATGGTCGGTGCCAGCAACAGCTCACCGCCACTCCCCGGAGCGCGAAACACATTGATGAAAAACGACTCGCCCCCCAGCATCGAACGGGCGAGCGACTTAAGCAAGCCGCCGCGCATTTTGGTCTCAATCTGCACCCCAGCCGACATGCCCACCATTGCCCCCGTTTCTGCCTGCACGCCCTCATTCCCGGAAAGGACGATCTTCGCCAGCGAATAGGATGGACGGTACAACACTTCGATCTTCATCAAGAACCTCCTGTTGAATCGAACATCAGATACAAACAACAAACAATCGTATCATACCCCACAGCCATGCTGTCCGTCAACATTTGCCCTTATCAAAATCCCATTTCCGTGCTACAATAGCGCCCAGATAAGTCGGCAGTTCATTCCGATCTGCTGCCTTTCCGCCCCCGCAACAGCCACGCTGCCCACCGGGAGCAATCCCAAGGAAAGGAGGTTTCCTACACATGCGCACATATGAGGTGGTTTTGATCCTTCAGGCTGATCTTGACGAGCAGTCATTGACCGCTGCCGTTGAGAAGACCAAGACCTGGATTACCGACGCTGGTGGCACCATCACCAAAGTCGAAAATTGGGGCAAGCGCCATTTGGCATACATGATCCGCAAACAACGCGAAGGTCATTATGTTTTGATTGAAGCGCAATTTGCACCCGCATTCACCGCTGAACTTGACCGCAACCTGCGCTACCATGAACCTGTGATTCGGTTCATGATCACCAGCGCAGCATAATGTTTTGCTTAACCGTGTATCTGCTTCGCAGGCAAGGAAAACAATCATGAGCCGAGGATTGAATAAAGTCATGATCATTGGCAATGTTGGGCGTGACCCCGAAATGCGCTACACCCCTTCGGGCCGCTCTGTGACAACGTTCACGGTTGCCACAAGCCGCAGCTGGAATAGCGCTGACGGCGAACGCCATACAGAAACCGAATGGTTCAACATCGTTGCTTGGGGCAACCTGGCCGAAATCTGCAAACAATACCTGACCAAAGGCCAACAAGTTTACATTGAAGGTCGCTTGCAAACCCGCCGTTGGGAAGATTCCGAAGGTGTGAAACATTCTGGCGTTGAAATTGTTGCCAGTGAAATGATGATGCTCGGCGAACGCCGCGAAACTGCAAACCCGCCCTCTGAAGCCATCGAAAGCGAAGAGGCGGAAGATGAATATCCATTTTAGGAGCAAGTCCCATGACTGAAGAAATGATCGCTGAGAGCGAACAAATGTCGGGTGGTCGGCGTTACATGGCCCGCCCCAAAATTTGTCAGTTCTGTGCCGATAAAAATATCAAAATTGACTACAAAGCTGTAGACATGCTGCGCCGCTTCGTCACCGAAGAGGGCAAAATTCGTCCGCGGCGTCAGACGGGTACCTGTGCCCGGCATCAGCGCGAACTGGCTGCCGCCATCAAACGCGCTCGCCACATCGCTTTGCTGCCTTTTGTCGGTGAAAAATTCTCCGAACGCTAAGCGACCCACCCCAAAAGAATCTTAGGGCCACCTCAGTGGCCCTCTTTTTGTGAAAAGAGGTTGTTGTGGCAAATAAACCCGTTGCAAAAATTGTCAATCAAAAACATGAAGCGCGCGCCGCTCGCGAGCGCCGTCAGAATCGCATCATCACCATTGTGGCCGCAATCGTCGCGATCACCGTCATCGGCCTCATCATTGCCGCTCTGGTCAATGAATACTGGCTCAAGCCCCTTCAAGCCGTTGCCAAAGTCGGCGATCAAAAAATCACTGTGACCCAATTCCAAAACCGGGTTCGCTATTCGCAACTTCAGCTCCTGCAGCAAAGAAGCCAATACCAAAGCTTCAAGAGCCTGTATGCAACCGATCAAAGCACCAGTGATTACTTTGATAGCCTGATTGCTCAAATTGAGAATAAGCTCACCAACCCCAATCAGCTCGGCGCTGAGGTGTTGGATCAATTAATCAACGAAGCCATCGTCCAACAAGAAGCCAAGAAACTGGGCATCAGTGTCAGCAATGAAGAAGTTGAAACCGCCTTCCGCGAAAACTTTGGCTACTATGCCAACGGCACGCCCACCCCAACCGTCACCTGGGTGCCGGTTGCAACTTCCACCCTTTCGCCCACGCAAGAATGGTTGACTCGCCCCACCACAGGGCCCACGCCAACCGCGACCGCAACGCTTCAACCCACG
>JAIWNK010000084.1 GCA_020216845.1 Anaerolinea sp.
CCGACCTTCACCCCCCTGCCACCGACGGCAACGGCCACCCCCGGCGAGGCACCCACTGCCACGGCCACTGTCACGCCCATGCCCACTGCCACCCCCATCACATTGGAAAGCTATCAGCAGGGCTACAAGCAATATATTGACAGTGTCAAAACCAACACCAACAACAGCCTGCCAGAAAGCGAAATTCGCAATCTGATGCGCTCCTTCTTGCTACAGCAAAAGGTCTACGAAGCGGTCACCGCCGACCTCAAACCCGAAGAAGAGCAGGTTTGGGCACGTCACATCCTGGTTGGCAGCGAGGAAGAAGCCAAAGCAGTGCTTGACCGCCTGAATAAGGGTGAAGACTGGTACATCCTGGCCGCCGAGCTTTCGCTGGATAGCTCGAACAAAGACCGCGGTGGCGACCTGTCCTGGTTCGGACGCGGTCAGATGGACCCGGCTTTTGAAGAAGCGGCCTTCAAACTGGGAATCGGGGAGATCAGTCAGCCGGTGCAATCACAATTTGGCTGGCACATCATCCAGGTTCTCGGCCACGAAGTCCGCCCGCTAGACCCGTATGCATTTGAACAGGCACGTCAGAAAGCCTTCAACACCTGGTTGGAGCAAAAGAAAACCGAAATTACAATCGAGAAATACGACAGCGTCTGGCAAGCTGTTGTACCAACGCCATACGTGCCAGAGGCACAGTAAGTAATTTCCCTTCACAAGAACAAACAGCGCAACCATTCGTGGTTGCGCTGTTTTATTTTGTCTCAAGCACAAGATGGTCAACGCACCATCTCTTCACTTACCTGATCCAAACGCAAACTAATCACCTGACTGGCCGAGTCGCGCCCCATCGTCACCCCATAAATCACATCGGCCACTTGCACCGTATTGCGATTGTGTGTAATGACAACAAACTGCGTGTTCTGGCTCAATTCACGCAGCAGCTCACAAAAACGGCCAACATTCGCCTCGTCCAACATTGCATCCACTTCGTCCAGCACGCAAAACGGCGTTGGCGCCACCTTCAGCAGCGAAAAGACCAGGGCAACCGCCGTCAGGCTGCGCTCTCCACCCGAAAGCAGAGAAAGGCCCTGCTCACGCCGCCCTGGCAAACGCGCCTCAATATCAATGCCCGTCTCGGTGGGGTTATCCTCATCGGTCAGCACCAATCGCGCCGAACCGCCACCAAACATGCGCGTGAACATTTGCCGAAACTCCGCCGCAACCGCATCAAAGGTGCGCTTGAACTCTTTCTTCATCAACGCATCCAATTCCGCAATCACCTGACGCAAATCTGCATCGGCGCGCTTCAAGTCCGCCACCTGTGCGGTGAGAAACTCGTGTCGCTCTTTGACCGATTGATATTCTGCTTGCGCATCGGGGTTAACGGCCCCCATACGCCGCAGCTGTGCTCGCTGACGCTGAATCGTGTCCTCCAGACCAGCCGGCAGTTCCGTCAAACTTGGCAGCGCTTCCACCATGCCGTCCAACGGCAAAGGGGTTGGCCCAGCCACACCGGCATATTCCAGCGCCACCAGGCCAAAATCCTCCTCAATGCGACGGCGCAAGGCATCCAAAGCCTCACGCTGTCGGCCAAGCTCCAACTGCGCCTGAGCAGCATGGCGATCCGCCACCGTCACCGCCTGTTGCGCCACAACTTGCCGCTCCTGCACTTCGCCAAAGCTCTGTTCCAGGGCCTGCAACTGCACTTCCGCCGGATCAATCTTTGCCTGCAATTCAGCAATCGCAGCATGCAGACTTTCCTCGCGCTGACGCTGAACAACCTGCTCCGCCTCCAAAGACTGCAAAGTTTGCTGTAAAGCCAACCGACGTTGTTCTGCTGCTGTTTGCTGTTGCAATGTGGCTGCCAATACCTGTGCATGTTCCTGCTGCCGACGGCGGATCTCGCGCACAGCGCGCTCTGCCACAGCCACAGCCGTATTCCAATGCACCACCTGCCCCTGCAACTCGTCAAGCGGCAAGCCATCCAGCTTATGTTGACAGGCACGCACCTGCCCGCTCAAAGCCTGCACAGTTGCGGCTCCCTTTTCCAGCGCCTGCGCATCGCGTTCGGCCTCCTGACGGGCGCGCAGCAATTGTTCCTCAATGCCAGCCACCTGCTTACGCTGCCACTCCTGACGCTGACGCGCCTGTTCAACCGCCAGCAAAGCCTGTTGTTGAGCACGCTCCGCAGCCTGCACCTGCTGCTGAGCCTGTTGCGCCGCTTTCTGCGCCTCAGCTACCAGCCCTCGTTGAGCAACAAGAGCTTCTTCCTGGTCGCGTAAGCGCACCTGTATCTGCTCTAATTGTTCCTGCTGCGCCTGCAAAGCATCACTTAACTCGCGCTTCTGTCGCGGTCGCCCAACCAAACTGCCACGCCCCTCCTGCCCGGCAATGACCGCCCCGCTACGATGAAACACCTCGCCGCGCAACGTCACCAGGCGCCCGCCCTGCGGCAAATCGGCCCACAAACGGCGCGCCGTTGCCCGGTCTTGCACAATCCACACCTGCCCAAGCAGCGCCTCTACCACCCGCACCATTTCTGGCGCAACCCGCACCAATTCAGCGGCGCGTTGCGCGCCCTGCGCTGCAAAAGAAGCCGGGGTCTGTGCAACCGTCGTCAGCCAATCCAATGGATATAGCACAACCCGTCCGCCGCCAGAGCTTTCCAACAGCACCAACGTTGGCTCAGGGTCTGTTTGCGGCGAGAGCAACACCGCATCCAGGTTTTCGCCCAAGGCTGCTGCCAACGCCGTCTCATAGCCCGCCGGGGCTTCCAACAGGCTGCTCAATGGCTGATAGCCCCCTGGCAATTTACCGGCGCGCGCCGCTTGCAAAACCGTGCGCGCCCCCTGATTCAAACCACTCATCGAACGCTCAGCCTGCTCCAGCACATCCAATTGTGCTTGGATGCGTGAACGTGCTGCTTCGACCTGTCCGCGTTCTTCCAGCAAGCGTTTGCGCTGCTCTTCCAACGCCTGCGCTTGCTTTTGCGCCGCCTGCAAAGCAGAGTCTAGTTCGGCTTTTGCCGTCTCCAACGTCTGCCGTTCCGCTTGCACTTGTGCCGCCTTCTGCTGCGCTTCTTCAAGTGCTTTTTGGGCCGCCTGCGCCTCTTGGGATATGCCCTGCTGTGAGCGCGTCAATGCCTCAATGCGCTCGTTCAGCTCATTTTGGTGCGCCTTGCGCTGCACCTGCTGCGTCTCAGCAGTCGTCATTTGCCGACGGGTATCACGCAATTCCTGTTCCACTTGGGCACGCTGCCGCTGCCGCCCTTCCAATGCCCGCTGTGCTGCCGCGGCCTGCTCCCGTCCATCCTGCAATTCATCTTCCAGGCGCGCCTGTTCTTCCTCAATCGCTGCCATGCGCGCCTGCTGCGCCTTATATTCATCTTCCAGGCGCGTCCGTTCGCGCTGTGCTGCCTGCTCCTGCTCTTGCAAGGCACGCTGTCGTTCTTCATAAATAGCCAGTGTGCGGCTGACCTTCTCCCAATCACTGTGCAAGCCAGAAAGCTGCGTATGCCAATCATTCAGTTGATTGCGCACAGCCTGAAGCCGTTGACGTTGCTGCGTCAGCTCCGCTTCCACCGTCTCCAGGCGCGCTCGCGCCTGTTCCAGGCGCAATTCTTGCACCTGAACAACATCTCGAGTTTGTTTCAGCTCACGCTGCAAATGATGCCAGTGATAGCCATACCAATCGCGCAACAACAAGCGCAAATCCGCTTTAACGCGCTCATATTCAATCGCCCGCTGCGCCTGACGCTCCAGGCTCTTCAGGCGCGGCTCCAATTCGCTGAGGATATCCACCACCCGCTCCAGGTTACGGCGGGTTACATCCAGACGATTGAGGGCCTCTTCCCGCCGGGAGCGGTACAAACCAATTCCCGCAGCCTCTTCGAAGAAACGTCGCCGTTCCTCAGGTTTCAACGAGAGGGCCGAATCCACCAAACCCTGACCGATGATGGTATAAGTGCGCTCGGCCAACCCCGATTGCGCCAACAGCTCTGAGATTTCTTTCAGACGCACCCGCTGCCCATTCAGCCAGTATTCATTATCCCCATCCCGATAGGCCCGTCGCGCGACCGCAACCTCGGAAAAGTCAATCGGCAACCAACCATCTTCATTATTGAAAGTAATCGAAGCCAAAGCCATGCCGGCGCGGGGACGTTGCTCCGAGCCAGAAAAGATCATGTCCTCTGTCTTGCGCCCGCGCAGCAAACTGTAAGACTGTTCGCCCAACACCCACCGCAACGAATCAGCCACGTTCGATTTGCCCGACCCATTGGGCCCCACAATAGCCGTAATATTGCCGGGGAATTCAAACACCACCCGGCTTGCAAAGGTCTTATACCCATGCAATTCCAGCGATTTAAGCCGCGGCGCCATCAAGCACGAATCCCCAGGGCTTGTAATGCCGCCCGTGCCGCAGCTTTGGCCGCGGCCTGTTTGCTTGGGCCACTGCCCGAGCCCTTCAACTCCCCGCGGATATAGACACTCACCTCAAAAGTCTTCAAATGATCCGGTCCACTGGCACTATTGGTGACATATTGCGGCGCACCCCACCCCTGTGCCTGTGACCATTCCTGCAACATGCTTTTCGGGTCTTCAATGCCGCGGTTAATCAGCAAATCATCCGCCGTGCGCTCCAAAATGGGGCCAATAAAGCGATCCACTGCCGGAATGCCACCATCGAGATAGAGCGCCCCAATCAACGCCTCAAAAGCGTCGCACAACAAAGCAGGCCGTTCTCGCCCGCCCGCCTGCACCTCGCCATGCCCCAAGCGCAAAGCCGGGCCAATGTTCAGTTGTGCGGCAAACTCGGCCAATTGTTCGGTGTGCACCAGCGCAGAGCGCATGCGCGTCAAATCTCCTTCCGGCATTTCGGGATAGCGGTTATACAACCAGGCACCGACCACAAAATCCAACACCGCATCTCCCAAAAATTCCAGGCGCTCATTATCTTCCAACGCCTCAGGGTGCTCATTCAAGTAAGAACGGTGCGTCAACGCCCGGCTCAACAAGAGCCAGTCTGAAAAATGCAATCCCAAGCGCTGTGCCAACGCTTCAACCGGTTCCAACGCAGCCGCATTTGCAGCCCCATTGCCCGTTGCATATTCTTTTGCCATTGTTTTGCCTCCCAAACGTCAGGTGCGTTAGCCACCTCAACGTTCGTTCAAGTAGCTGACGCTCACAACGTTTTCATCTTCTCAAAATTTAGCCGGCGTATTTTAACCCAGAGCCAGTCAAAATCAGCACGACAGGTAATGGAATTTTACCACGTAATTGTTCCAACGCAGCCCAAACCAGGGCCGAAGTTGGCTCAACATAGAAACCACGCCTCGCCAAAGCCTGACAGGCCGGCAAAATATCTTCCTCCGCCACGGCCAGATAATCATGTTGCCCGGCAGGTGCCTGACGCAAAATAGCCGCCCCGCGCATCGGCGACCGCACCCGCACCCCCTCTGCCACCGTTTGCCCCTCAGACGCCTCAACGATGGGCGCCCCTGTTTGGGCAGCCTTCACCAATGGTGCACAAGCCGCTGCCTGCACCGCCACAAAATGCGGAAGCTGTTGCACCAGACCTGCCTGTTGCAACGCCACAAAGCCGCGCAGCACCCCCAACAGCAAGCCGCCATGACCAACCGGAGCGACAATGCTACCAGAGCGAAAACCTGCCTCCCACAACTCATAGGCAATCGTTGCAATGCCAGCAAGCCCAAACGGCAAATAGGCATGGCTCGCATATGGCACCCCCGCTTCAGCCTCTTGCAACACCGCCGCAGCAGCCGCTGAGCGCGGCCCGGCAATGGCGCGCACCTCGGCACCATATGCCTGAATCTGTCGCAGCTTGGGACCCGATGCGCTCGCCGGAACATACACGCGAGCCTTCACCCCGGCACAGGCCGCATAGGCCGCAAACGACGCACCAGCATTGCCCGAAGAATCTTCCACCGCCTCGCGCACACCCCGTCCCAACAATTGACTGAGCAGCACTGCGCTTCCCCGATCTTTATACGAACCGGTCGGGTTCAAATTTTCCAATTTCAACCCCACCTCAATTCCATCCTCATTCAGCCAAACAAGCGGCGTTTGACCCTCGCCAAGCCATACCCGCGGCGCCCCATCCGGCAAATCCAGCGCGGCACGATAGCGCCACAGCCCCGGCTGACGGACCTCCACCTGATGCAGGTCAAAGGATGGCGCAGCAACCTGATCATACAGGCCACCGCACGCCGGACAACGAAACGGCGTGCCGTGCGTCGGGTACAACGCACCACAACGCTCACAAGCAAACGGCATCAGTCGCCCTCCTGAGGATGATACTCACCCTCCACCCAACCACTTTCTTCTTTCTTCCAAATCGGCACAATTTCCTTCAATCGGTCAATGCCATACCGTGCCGCTTCAAACACACCCGTATCACGGTGCGCAGCTGCGCAGGCAATCCACACCGTCGGCGTCCCTGCTTCAAGCCGGCCAATCCGCTGCACAATCGCAATCCCCTGCACATCCGGCCAGCGCTGCCGAATCTCATCCGCTACCTGACGCATTTTCTCCTCAGCCATCGGAACATAGGCCTCATATTCCAGCGCTTGCGTCTCATGCGCGACCCCTCGCGTCGTTTTGCCGCGCACAATGCCCGTGAATAAACACACCGCACCGGTCGTTGGCTGTGTAATCTGCGCCACCACCGCATCCATATCCACTGCCTGATGGACAATCTGACAAAGGGTCGGCCAGCCGCTGCCCCCGCTAACCGGCGGGAAAATCGCCACCTCCGCACCGTCGGGCACCACATCATCGTCGAAAGAAAACTGCCGGTTGACCGAAACAATCGCCGTTGGCAAAGCCGCCGCTAACCCTGGGTAAGCCTGCAACAACGCCTGTTTCAACGCGGCCACGCGTCCGCCATCCACAAACAGCAATTCCACCTGAGCAACCCCCGCCAAATCTTTCAACGAAGCAAAGAATAGCACTTTAATCATGCCTGCTCCAATTCAAAACGACATCACCACTGCGTCCGCCGTGCTTTTCAACCAGACGAATATTTTGAATCTGCCCGGTCTTCTCAACCGCTTTGACCATGTCATACACCGTCAGGGCAGCCACACTCACCGCCGTCAACGCTTCCATTTCCACCCCAGTCTTGCCAAATGTGCGCACCTCCGCCACAATGCGCACCCCGGGCAACGTCTCATCCAGGCTGAGCTCAACCCGCACCTGATGGATGGGCAACGGATGACAAAGCGGAATCAGCTCTGCTGTGCGCTTGGCAGCCTGAATGCCCGCAATCTGCGCAACAGTGAGCACATCGCCCTTTTTCATCAGGCCATCGCGAATCAATTCCAGCGTGTGCATTTGCAAACGCACTTCGCCCTCAGCAACGGCCCAGCGCGTCGTATCGGCCTTCTCCCCCACATCCACCATATGGGCGCGGCCTTCTTCATCAAGATGGGTCAGTGTTTCATTCATGCCCTCAATTATACCGTGACTGTCCCAGAATGGGGGAACAGCCGAAAAGCAAGTCCCCAAAACCAGCGTCCAATGCTATAATCAGCGGCGTGAATTTTCAAGTTGCCGGACATCAAACCGAGGGCTACCTCGTTTCCACACCTGTTTATGAAGGCCCACTCGATCTGCTGTTGGAGCTGATCCAGCGCGCTGAGCTCGATATTACCCGCCTGGCGCTTGCGCAGGTGACCGATCAATATCTGGCCTACCTCAACACACTACAAGACCGCAGCGCCGCCGAAGTTTCGGCCTTTCTGGTCATTGCGGCCCGGCTTGTGCAAATCAAATCCGCCGCTCTGCTGCCCCGTCCCACCGTTGAAACCAATTTGCCGGTCGAAGAAGACCCCGGCGAAGCCCTGGCACAACAACTGATCCTCTACAAACGCTTCAAGGAACTGGCTGCCGGCCTGGATGAGCGCCAAACTGCCGGCCTGCGCACCTATTTGCGCGTTGCCGCCCCCAGTCAGCGCGCCCTGCCGCTCGCCCTCGACCTCAATTCGCTCAGCCTCAGCGAGCTTGTGCAAGCGGCCAAAGACATTTTCTCCAGCAAACCCTCCCTGCCAACCCTCAATCAAGTCGTCAACATGCCGCGCATCACCATCCGCGACAAAATCCGCACCCTGCTAGAAAAACTGCGCCACACACCACGCCTGACCTTCCGCACCCTGCTCTCAGACCAGGCCCAACGTGTTGAAATTGTCGTCACCTTCCTGGCAATGTTGGAATTAATCAAACGCCGGATTGTGATTGCTCAACAATCCGGCTTGTTTAGCGATATTGAGATTGAAACAGAAGGGGAATGGAACGAACAGCAGGATAGCCTGGTAATCGAGTTCGATGAATAAAGCTACGCTGCTTCTTGCGTTTGTTCACCTTCCACATCCACCGGCAACCGCCCGGCCAACCACACCGCCATCAGACTAATATCATAATCATGGGCCGCTGAATCAGGATACTTCTGCCGATAGGCAGCAATCAGCGTCTCAAACGTTTCATCCTTGGGCCAAACCGTCAAAAAACCGGGCAATTTGGTGCGGTCCGCTTCGGGTGGCAAAAATTCCCAACCACGTTCGCGCAACAAATCCGCCACCTGATCGCATAATTCGCCATGCGCATCGGCCCAGGCAAGCAAGACCTGCGCCGTCACTTCGGCATTGGTCTGAAAGGGCTTCACCAGACCGCGCACCTTCAAAGCCAACGGTGCCTGCGTGCTATTGCGAAAGCCCGGCACCTGTACGAACCGTTTGATCAGTGCCGTCAACGCGGGTCGCGGCTGCCCCGACAAGGCAATCTGCAACACCTGATTGCGGTACTCATCCAACATAAATTCATTGATTGCATGAAAAGGTAAAAAGCGTGCTTTTTTCTCGTCCATAGGGGCGATTATACCCCAAATTTTTGCAAAGGACGGCGACGGAGCTTGCGCAGCACGTAATTGACCAGCCACCCCATCCCAAGGTTCCACAAACTAGCCGTATACACTTCCCGTGCACTCGTCTGCCGCGCCAACAAAGCAGCACGCAAATCCGCCGCGCTGCTGCCCGGAAAGACCGTTACACCGCAGCCAATCGCCGCCAACACATGTGCATCGCTGTTGCCAAGCTCAGCCAACCCCAAAGTGTGCGTAAGGTGCGCCACTTTGGCCTCATCGCGAAAATGTGCCAGCCCACCGTTATATACCTCCACCCCAACCAGGGCATCCGCCACGCCGTCGTGCGAGAGCGCCTCTTGCAACTCGCGCAGGCTGATACTATTCGCATCCGCAGCAAATGCATGAGCCGCCACACACACCCCGCCCTGTTCGGCAACCCGCCGCACCGTCTCAACCAGGGACAACCCCGCCGGAATCGCCTCTTGTATGAACAGGGTCAACAAATGGCCCTCGCGGGTCGAAACCTCACAAGATGGAATGACACCAACGCCAAACTCTTCCGCCCGCTGCTGCGCCTCCAGACTGCCGTTCAAGGTATCATGATCGCTGATGGCAATCCAGTCTAACTGCCTTGCCCTGGCGCGGGACAAAATTTCAGGCACAGTTGCCACCCCATCCCAACTATATATTGAATGGATGTGCAAATCTGCATATGCCATACCTCTATCATCCCTCAGCACAGACCATCATCAAAGTGTCAAACTTCACACTTCGCCAATCAAATTTTCACCTTTTTCAAACGCAAACTATTCGAAACCACAAAAACACTGCTCATGGCCATTGCCGCAGCTGCCAACATGGGGTGCATCAAACCAGCTGCCGCCGCTGGAATCAGGAGCACATTGTAGAAAAAAGCCCAAAATAGGTTTTGGCGAATGGTGCGCAGTGTGCGCCGCGACAGCCGAATCGCTCGCGCCACGCCACGCAAATCGCTACTGATCAGCACCAACGGCGCTGAAGCCATCGCCACATCCGTGCCGGTGCCAATGGCAATGCCCACATCGGCCTGTGCCAATGCCGGAGCATCGTTAATGCCATCGCCAACCATAGCCGTCACCGCCCCTTGCGCTTGCAGCGCTTTCACCTGTGCCGCCTTATCGCCCGGCAAGACCTCAGCCAACACCTCGATCCCGCCGACCTGTTGTGCAATTGCCTGAGCCGTGCGCAATCGGTCACCCGTCATCATCACCACACGCAAACCAAGCGCCTTCAGCTCTTCAACGGCCTCTGCCGCACCCTCTTTCAACGTATCTGCAACCCCAAAAACTCCCTTCAGGCTGCCTTCTACTGCCATCAGCAAGACCGTGCGCGCTTGTGCTTCCAATTGCTCCAGCACGCGTTGTGCGGGTTGCAAATCCACGCCTTCGCTTTCCAACCAACGCGGGCTGCCCACCCGCACCTGTTGACCTTCGACGACCGCCATCACCCCCCCGCCGACCTGCGCCCGAAACGCTTGCGGGTCGCTCAGCGTCAGTTCGCGCTCATTCGCAGCTGCCACCAGGGCCTCGCCCAACGGGTGCTCACTGCCCTTCTCAACCGAGGCAGCCAAACGCAGCAACGCAGCACCCGCCGCACTGTGCAATCCGTCTACAAACTTGCCATCCGGCTGCAAAACCCACAAATCCGTCAGTGCCGGCTGACCGCGCGTCAGGGTGCCAGTCTTATCCAGCACAACCGTCGTCACCCGACCCGCACGCTCCAGCGCCTCACCATTCTTGATCAAAACGCCCATGCCTGCGCCACGCCCGGTGCCAACCATCACCGCCGTCGGTGTTGCCAGCCCCATTGCACACGGACAGGCAATCACCAACACTGCCACCATGCGAATGAGCGCCTGTGTGAAGATCGTCTCATCGCCGTGCATCGGCATGGGCCCCAACAAATACCAGCCGAGAAACGTCAACAAAGCCACCCCAATCACAATCGGCACAAACACTGCCGAAATCCGGTCAGCCAGTTTTTGAATCGGCGCCTTACTCGTCTGCGCATCTTCTACCAAACGGATAATCTGTGCCAGGGCCGTTTGTTTGCCGACCCGCGTTGCCTCAAAGCGCAACAAACCGGCCTTGTTCAGCGTTGCGCCAATGACTGCATCGCCCGGCCCCTTTTCCACAGGCAGCGATTCACCGGTCAGCATCGCTTCATCCACACTCGAGCGGCCGTCAACCACCACACCATCCACGGCAATCTTCTCGCCGGGGCGGACGATGACAATATCGCCCAACACCACATCGTCAGCCGGAATTTCAACTTCACGCCCGTTGCGCACCACGCGTGCGAGGCGCGGACGCAGCTCCATCAACTTACGAATGGCTTCGCTCGTCGCCCCACGTGCTCGCGCCTCCAGGAATTTTCCCAGCTTAATCAAAGTCAAAATGACCGCTGCCGTCTCAAAATAGACGTGCCCACTCAATAGCCCCACCGTAACCGCCAACGAATAAAAGTAAGCTGCTGAAGAACCCAAGGCCACCAGCACATCCATATTAGCCGCACCGTTACGCAACGCCTTGAACGCCGAAACATAATAGCCACCGCCGACATAAAACTGCACCGGCGTTGCCAGGGCCAACATCAACCAATTGGCCCAAGCCGCGTGCATCGGCACCGGAATCAGCCCCAAATCACGCCCCATTGAGAAAACAAACAGCGGAACCGTGAAGAATAAACCGACCCACAAAAAGCGGCGCTGCTCAGCCAACTCATGCTGACGCGCCTGCGCTTCGGCATCTTGCACCTCGCCATGCTCCTCGCGCACGGCAAACCCAGCCGCACGAATTGCCCGACGCAATTCCACCTGACTGACCAGCGTTGGCACATATTGCACCACCACGCGCCCATTCACCAGCGTCACATCGGCTTGCAACACCCCCTCCACCGCCAACAAAGCCTTCTGCAAACGGCGCGCATCCGCATCATCCCCCAGGTTCAGGGCCCAAAACTCAGCTTCGCCCGCAGCAACGCCATAGCCGGCGCGCTCAACCCGCGCGATCAAATCGGGCAAGCCCGCCAACGTCGGGTCAAACACCACTGCGGCCCGTTCGGTTGACAAATTCACCACCGCGGATTCAACCCCCGGCACCTTCTTCAAATTGCGCTCAACCGTCGCAACACAATTGGCACACGTCATTCCTGTAATTGGTAAGGTCACTTGTTTTGGCTGCATACACACCTCTTTGATTGGCTATATCGTATCGAAAATATCAACTTTTGTCAAGCCGCGTGTATTTGTGTTTATCGCAGCCTTGCCCCTCAAACACGTCCTTTGAGCATCACAATCCGCCGCAAGCCCTGTTTTCAAACGGTTGGAATACAAACTGTCCACTTTGTGATGGTCTTGCATTTGTGATATACTTGCCAAAAATTTGGACAACTGGACAGGTAAGGAAAGAGAGAGATGAAAATCAACTTTCAGGAAACGACTAGCGATCTGCTCACCCGCATCAACATCCACAATCAGTTTGGCGGGCGCGATATTGACCGATGGATGCTTGACTTGCTGCAATTGCAACCGGGTCTGCGCATTCTTGACGTTGCCTGTGGTGCGGGCAAGCAATGCCTTTCCTTCTATAATGCCGTACAAGGTCAGGCCGACATCACCGGCAGTGATGTCAACGTTGACCTGCTGGAACAGGCACGCAAAGAGATTGCTGCTCGCTCAGCTGCCATCCGCTTGATGGAGCTTGACTTCAACCAACGCTTCCCCCTCGAAGACAACACCTTTGATCTGCTCTCTTGTTGCTTTGCCATCTATTACGCCGAAGACATTCCATTCACCATCCGCGAAATGCACCGCGTGTTGCGCCCCGGCGGACGGCTCTTCACAACCGGCCCAATGCCAACCAACAAGCAGGTCTTCTACGACATCATCCGCGAAGCCACCGGCAAACCCATTCCCCCCATGCCCGGCAGCTCACGCTATGGCAGCGCCATCCTCGATAGCATCCGCAACACCTTCCGCGAAGTTGAAGTCCACATCTTTGAAAACCCCCTCACCTTCGAAACCGCTGAGCCGTTCCTGGCCTATACCCGCGCCTCGCTTGCCGAAGATCGCAAACTGTGGACGCGACTGTTCAATGGCAAAGAAGAGTTTGAACAGGTAATGCAACAAATTGCCGAAGTCGCCAACCGCCGCATTCAGGCCGACGGCAAACTGATCATGACCAAGGTTGTGGGCGGTTTCATCGCCACCAAATAAATTATGAGCCAAGACCTATTCTTTTACGGACGTCGCATCCTGTTTGTGGGTGCTCACCCCGATGATATTGAACTCGGCTGCGGAGCGCTCATTGCCCAAATCGTCTCCAAGACCAACCTGTTGTGCGTCACCTTATCCGACAATCAAAAAAATCCCGACCTGAAAAATGTCGTCCATGAACATTACCGCAGCATGGCGGAACTCGGCGTACCCCGCGAACAAGTCGTTGTTGGGCAATTTGAAACGCGTCGCTTTCCGCATGCCCGGCAAGAGATCCTCGAATATCTGCTGCAAATCAAGCGCACCTATCAACCCGACATCGCCTTTGTCCATAGCCGCGCCGATGTGCATCAAGACCATAACACCCTGACCGAAGAAGCCCTGCGTGCCTTTCGCGGCATGACCGTCCTCGGCTTTGATGTCATCCGCAGCAGTTATGGTTTCTTCCCCAATTTCCTGGTGGAAGTCAGTCAGGCCGAAGTCGAGCGCAAAATTGCTGCCCTCTCGCAATACGAGACCTATCGCGACCGCTATTACTTCAACGCCGATATCACCCGTTCGACCCTGATTCGCAACGGCGCCATTGCCGAACGCCCCTACGCCGAAGGATTTGACATCTTGCGCGTGGTGGGTTCCTTTGGTTGTATGCACGCAACGGATGAATAATTTTCTCTTAGAGGAGATTTCTAGCCATGCCTATTTATGAATATATTTGCAAAGACTGCGGTCATCGCTTTGAAGCATTACGCTCAATGAAAGATGCCGATAGCCCCATCGCCTGCACAGAATGCCATAGCGATCAAACCCGCCGCGCCCTGTCGCTGTGCTATTCCCAAAGCGGCGGCCATGCCCTGGCCGGCAGCACCGGCGGCGGTTGTGGCAGCTGCAGCGGCGGCTCGTGCAGCTCCTGCGGTCACACACACTGAGGTCACTATGTCTGTGCAAGACCATTTCCGCAACCAACACTGCCTGATTACAGGTGGGTCAAGCGGCATCGGTCTGGCCCTGGCGCGGCAACTTGCGGCAGCAGGTGCACATGTCACCATCCTTGCCCGACGCGCCGAAGTATTACAAACAGCCTTACAAGAAATTGAGGCACACCGCCGCACTCCCGAACAACGCTTCATCTGCCTGCAAGCCGATGTTTCCAACGCCGCTACCCTCGTCCCCCTCCTGGAAGATTACGTCGCTCAATCCGGCACCCCCGACTTCCTCTTCAATTCGGCCGGCATCAGTCACCCGGCCCGCTTTGAAGAAACAAGCCTCGAAATCTTTCAGCAACTGAACGCAGTCAACTACCTTGGCACGGTTTATGTCACCCGTACCCTCATTCCCGGCATGTTACAGCGCGGCTCAGGGCACATCATCAACCTCTCCTCCGTTGCTGGCTTTATCGGCACCTATGGCTACACCGCCTACAGCGCCACCAAATTTGCCATCCGCGGCTTTTCTGACACCCTGCGCGCCGAGCTAAAACCGCGTCACATTCGCGTCTCGGTCGTCTTCCCGCCCGATACCGACACGCCGCAGCTAGCCTACGAAACCCCGCTCAAACCGCCCGTCACGCGCGAACTCTCCAAAAGTGCCGGTCTGCTCTCAGCAGATGTCGTCGCCAACAGCATCTTGCGCGGGGTTGCCCGCAACCGCTACATCATCACCCCAGGCAGCGAAGCAACCCTCTTTTATGCCCT
>JAIWNK010000156.1 GCA_020216845.1 Anaerolinea sp.
TCGCCATTCGTGCCGTCATCGGCCACCACCGCCGCATTCAGCACCTGCGTCACCCCCGCAGGCAACGGATTATCCACCTGCAGGGCAAAGGTAACCGTGCCACCCGCACTGGCCGGCACTGTACCAACCGTAAAGGTGCAGGTCGTGCCCGCCGGGGCATTATCGGCACAGCTCCAGCCCGCCGTGCTGCCCGCCAGGTCAAAGGTCGTGTTGACCGGCACCACATCCGTAATCACCACACCCGTCGCCGTCTGATTACCCACGTTCGCATACGTCAGCGTGTAGGCCACCACACCGCCGGGCGTCGTCGTCACCCCGCCGTCGTCCTTCGTCAGCGTCAGATCAATGCCAGAGACGGTCAGGCCTTCGTCGTCCTGATCGGCATAATCATTCACACCGCCTGTCCAAGTTCGTTCATCGGGGTCAAAACCCGCCAGTGAAGTCCACTGAACATCGGCGGTATTGGTGAGCGAATCACCCAGATTGAGCGGCGGAACACTGACCAGCACATCAAAGGTCACAACCACCGAACAGCCAAGCGGCAACTCGTCCAGGCGCACATCCACAGTGTTGCCCGCCGAATTGCTTGTATCCACCCCCACTGCACAGGCTGCCGGTGTGTCGGTGACGGCAATCGTCGCCAATTGCACAACCAACCCGGTCGGAGGTGTATCGGTCAGTTGCACGTTTTGGGCATTGGCCGTGCTAGAAGGCAGGTGCGCCAGGTTGAGGGTAAAGGTAATCGTTTGATTAATGCCCGGGGTATTGTCACTGACCGACTTGATCAGATTCAGTTCGGGTTCGACAATCGTTGCCGGGACATTGGGAGTCGTAATGGGCGTGACCCCCGGCACATTCAGCGTTGCGGCGTTGTTCAACACATCGCCATTCTGATTGCCAGCCTCGTTGAAGACCAAGGCGCGGAAGCGCAGGATGAAGCTGTTATTGGTTTCCTCATTGTCAGAAGCAACAACAATCGGGTTGTTGAACGTAAAGGTCAGGTCATCACCACTGCCGCAAGCCCCGGCGCAGCTGACGGACGGGTCAGCCGCATTCACACTGCCGTTGAAACCGGTCAGGTCAATGGCAGCAGAGCCGGGCACATACACCAGACCAACCGGCAAGGCATCCACAATCGTCACATTGGCTGGGGTCGTGCCCTCAGGCAGCGTGACCAGCAAGGCATAGGTAATCTCCTCGCCAATGGCCACATTGCTACCGCCAGTATGCCCCTCAGAGGTTGTCTCGAGCGTCTTGCTAAAGGCCGGGCCACCGGTGATAAAATCAGCCGGGTCGCTGACCACATAATCATCAAGCGGCGGCAAGCTACCATCGCGCAGTTCAGGCAAGCTGCCGGGCAGGCTTTGCCAGGTCACCTCAGCACTATTGCTGATGGTTGCGCCCGGGGCAACGCTGCCAAGTACAGCGGTAAAGTCCACCGTCACACTGCCACCCACCGGAATGCTAGCGATGGTCAGGTCAATCGTATTGCCTGCGGAAGCATCCGTCAGCCCAACGGCCCCTCCTGCCAACGTGACCGTCACGGGCAGGTTAAGCGTCAGGCTCGCAGGCAAAACATCCAAAATGCGCACGTCATAGGCCGTTGTCGTGTTGGGGCCGGGCGGGTTGTTGACCACCACCTGATAGGTCACCGTATTCCCAGCATCCACCGGCGGGGTGACGGTGACATCTTTGGCAATCGTCAGGGTTGGCTCAAGCAGCACAAAGTCATCGCCATCACTGAGCGTCACCGGGTTGTTGGCAGCATCATGATAGGTCAAGGTAGCGGTATTGAGCATCGTGTTGCCCTGCTGATTGCCAATCACGTTTGCCACCGTCGCCGTAAAGGTAATCGTCACCGGTTGCGTGCTGACCACCGCATCGCCAAAGCTCCAGGTCAGGGTCACCGGCGCCGTGCCATCGTTCGGGCTGCTGACCGTAAAGGTCGGCACCGTGCTGATGCCATTGATCACCTGCGTGCCCACGTCGTAGATCATGCCTTGCGGCAACGTATCGGTAACAGTCAGGTTGCGGATCGTGCCAAGCGGCGTGCTGATTGTCAACGTGTAGGGCACGGTTTCGCCAATCGTGGCGTAGAGCGTGTTGTTGTCGCTCTTGTCAAACGTGACGCCATCGGTTGTGAACCCAGCATCATCCTGATCCTGATTGCCATCAAACGGATGCGTCACCGCGTCCTCATACGTGCGCTCATCCGGCGAACTGCCATCCTGACTGCTCCAATCGGCATCCACCACATTGACATGCGAGCCGCCGACATACAGATCCGGCTGTGCCGTTGCCGTGTAGACACATTCGATGTAAGCACCGACCGGGATATCCCAAGAGCCGGACGGGAGGCCATCAAAGGTAATTTGATTGGGCCCCGGGCCGAGGTTAACCTGCGAGGGGACATTGACCGTGCCATCGCTACAGGCCGTCAGCGCCGTAAAGGCCACACCCTGAGCCAGGGTATCCACCGCAGTTACATCATAGGCCGGGCTGTTGCCGGTATTGGTGAAACGCACGGTGTAGGTCAACACGTCGCCCGCCTGCACCCCGCTGAGCGGCGTGACCGTTTTGACCGTTGCGATCCGCGGTTCAATGATGCTGATATTCACCGGGGCATCCGGCAGGGTAACCGGATTGCCGGTGTTGGGGTTGGTGTAGCGCAGTTCCGCTGAATTGGGCAGGATGGCGCCATCCACCACCGTCGGCATCAAATTCAGCACACGCGCCTGAATTTGCACCACAAAGCTGTTGTTGTTGACGTTGTTATCGTCGGTCGTCACCTGATTGCCAAAGGTGAAGAGCATGTCATCGCCATTGCCACAACTGCCCGTACAGGTAACCGTTGGGGTCGGCGCAGCGCCGGCGTAATCCTGGGTGAGGATGCCGCCGCTCGCTGCCGCGGTCGTGATGATGGTCGAATTCATGAACGAGAGCCCCGGTGGCAGGTTGTCAAACAGCGCCAGGGCATTGGTCGTGCCTTCGCGCAAATTGACCAGCAGGTTATAGGTGACGACATCGCCAATCGTGTAGACAGCGGGGTTGGGCGTCAGCTTGTCAAAGGTAGGCGTGGAAAGCGTCAGGTTGACATTGGCATTACGGAAGTAATCGTTGAGCGTCGTCGGGGCCGTATCGCCATCGCGTTCACCGGTGCCGGAGCCCGATCCGCCGGGGGTACAAGAACCGGTTGGGTTGGGGCATGTGCCAGTGTCCGGCAGAGAAGTAAAGCTCACACGCGCGGCATTGGGGATGATTTGTCCGTTGGGGACAAGCGGCCCAACATGGGCATTGATTTGCACCGTCGCAGAGTCGCCCGGGTTGAGGCGCGAGATGACAACATCAACATTGGGCGCACTCGAGCTATCCGTAAAGGTAGCATAGGCCGGCACCGTTACCGAAACGCTATCCAACACCAAAAAGGCATTCAATGTATCCGTCACGCGCACATTAAACGCCGCTGCAGCATTATTACCACTTGAAGTATTGGTCAACAAAATGCGATAAACGACCGGGTCACCGGCATCACTCGGCGCAGTGAGGATCGTCTTGCCAATGCTCATATCTGGCTCAGCCACGCGCGCCGTCACAAGAGCCGAGGTCGCATTCAATGTGCCGTCAATAAACAGTTGAAAGTCATTGGTCAAGGCCGTATTCGATTGATTGCCGATGACATTCAACACCAACGCGTTGAACTCAACCACCAGGAATTCCTGATTGACATCGCGGTCATTGTTAACGACCTGCGAGAACTTGAAGTAAACGTCCGTGCCGTTGGTATACGTATCATCATCCGAGGCCAGCAGGCGCGAGACGGCATCATCCGGCAGAACGAAGGTCGGGGTAATGGTGGCAAGGGTGGTTTCATCACCAGCAATCACCGGCAACCCGGCAATCAACGGATTGCTGGAGGTGATGCAGCCTGAACCCCCTGAGCAGACAAAGGCTGCTCGCGCAGTACCATCATCCAAGAACTGCAAGCCGTTGCTCAGTCGGTCGAATAGATACAGGTCGGTCATGGTCGTTTCGGCCATGCGCACCACCAGGCGGTAACGCACAACCTCACCCACGGCCAGGCGCACCACCCCGCCCGGCGAACCGGTGTGCCCTTCCGAGGTTTGCACAATCGACTTTTGCGGCACAGCCTGATAGACAACCACATCCGCCGGGTCGCTGGTCGTGTAATCGTTCTCCGCTCCGCCACAATCAGCCGGGTTGCCGGTGCGCTCGCAAGACAAATTGTTGTATGGTGACTGCGGTGTGCCCACGCCTCCGGGCAAGCTCGTCCAGGTCACCGTAGCCGTGTTGGTAATCGTCTGTCCGGGGATGACGGTACCATTGACCGTGGCTTGGAAGGTAAGCGTGCTGGTCTGATTAAGCGCAAACGTATCCCAGGTGGCGGTCAATGTCGGGGCACCGCCATCGGACAACGTCGTCGGTGCCAGGCCAGCTGTGTGCGTCAACGAACCCGGCACATAGGTCAGGCTCGACGGAATGATATCCTGCCAATTGACATTGAAGGCATCGCTGTTGCTCGGCGCCTGATTGCGCACCACAATGGTAAACGTAATCGTATCGCCGGCATCGCCGGTTGTTGGCGAAGCGTCCTTTTGCACCGTCAGGGTTGGCTCAACAATCGTCACATTGGGGGCCGAATCGCTGACGCTGCCACCACTCCAGGCCCAGGTTGCTGCATTGTTGCGCCCAACACCGCGATTGTTGCCGGGGGCATTCAGCACCACCGCCCGATAGGTGAGGGTAATCGTTTCGGCCACGGCATTGTTGCGGTTGGCATTGGTCACCGTGCCAAAATTAAACGCCACGCGGCGGCCCTGATCGGCAGGGGCCACGCTGCCAATCGGCTCCGGGCCAACCGTCGGGTTGGTGGGCGGGTTACAAGCTGTTGCCCACGTGCCAATGCTGGTCGTCAGGTCCGTAGAGGAGGCAACCACGCTATCACAAGCGACAAAAGCCAGGCCCGGGTCAAGAATATCGGTCAGCGTCACGCCAGAAGTCGTGCCCTCCGGCACGGTGATGGTGACAGAATAGGTGACAATTTCACCAATGGCGACATCGTTGCCGGTTGTAAAGGGCTGATTGGTGCCAACCAACTGTTTATCAACCGCCGGCGTAGCAACCCGCACGCTGGCATCATCCGTCAGGTCGGTTGCCGTATGGTCCGGGCCGCCTTCTTGCCCGGCGAAATTGAACAAAGTCGCCGTGTTGGTCAGGGTCTGCAACGGCTGGACGGACGCGGTCAATTCAAGGTCGTAGGTCACAATGACGATATTATGTCCATCGGTGGCATCATATCCATCCACCGCGCCGGCATCGGGGTTGGTCGGGCCGGGATCGGTCAGCTCCAGGCCGGTGCCAAACAACCCACCGCCCAGGTCCGTATACGGCATGGCAAGCCCCGTGCCATCGGTCACGCACAGGTTCAGCCCACTGCCGGGGATGGCAAAGCCGGACGGCAAGGTATCGCGGAAGCGCACATCGAAAGCACCGGTCAGGCCAGAGCCTGTGTTCTCGATCACAATCGCAAAGGTGACACGATCGCCTGCATCTACGCCCGAAAGGTTGCTGTTGATCGGGTTGGCAGTCAGGTTGGTTGAATGGATGGTTGGCGTAAAGCGCGGACAGCCGCCACCAGGGGCCGAGAAAGCCACCGGGCCAACCGCCGCCGGGGTGAACACGCCGGCCGGGTTATCGGTTGCCACAACGCCTTTGGTGATCGCCAGCACCGGCTCAGTCAACTGAATCTGCACAATCGAGTCATCCACCACATCGCCGTTGTTGGTCGAGCCTTCATGAGCGCGCGCCTGATTGGTCAGGTACAGCCCATCCGCAAACGGGTCGCCTTCGACCGTCACCGTGAAGAGAATATCCACCACGGAAGAGGGCCCACCGACTACGTCATAATCGCCATAATCAAAGCGCACACTGTTGGCCGTCCCATTCGTTGTAATGGTTGGCACGATCGCCGAAGGCAACAAGTGATAGGTATCATCCGGCCCAAGGCAAGCCGTGCCAGCTGCCGGCAGACCGCAGATGGTGTTGTTGAATGGGCCAGAAACCTCGGTTGCGCTAAACACCGGCAAGGGTAAATAGTCAATAATATAGAAATTCTCAAAGTCACTATTGGGCATGAAGTAACGCAGCCGAAACGTAACCGTATCTGCCGGTGCAACTCGCACCGGGCTGGGCGCAGGCGTCACCCCGTTGATGCCATAGATGGACTTCTGCAAGTCGCCACGCGCGATCTCAATCTGTGCGTGACTGTCATCCTCCTCGTTGAAACCGGTTGGGGTGAGATTGCTGACCGCCAGGACATCGCCAGCGATGATCACGTCATTCCACAGAATATCGCCCTGGTCAACACTGGGGTCACCCGGCAAATAGGTATCGGAAAAATTTTCCTGAATGATGGTGCGAAAACGGATCGTGCCGGTCGTTGCGCCGCTGTTATACACAGCACAGGCCGGGTCAGGGCCACCGGTGCCGCCCGCCGGCACACAGCCGCCCAACACCTGCCCATCCAGACTGCGGCTGATCAACTCGTTCGAAACGCGGAAGGTGACCGTCGTCTCACCTGTGCCGGGGCTATCCAGAAAGACGGTGAAATTGCTCAGGTCAAAGCTGCCGCTCGTGTTGGCGCCGTGTTCGCTCAGCGTCAGGGTTGGGATGAAAGTTGCATCAAAGCGCTGCCCATCTGAAAAGACATCGGTAATGACAATGTTTTGGAACGCAAAATAATCGGAAATCTGGAATTGGAGGGTATATTCGAGCACATCGCCCGGGGTATTGTTCGGGTCACTGATATTTGCCACACCCTTTTGAATGGCGATGGATTGATCTTCCAGTTGATGCTCGCAGCCAGCCGGGTCCGCCACGGCATTGTCCGTACCGCCGACATCGCGCGGGTCAATCGGCGTCCAATCGCCAATGGCGCGGGCATTGTTGCAAGAAATGGCATCATCCCCGGTTGCAGGCGGCAAAACGTAACCGCCATTGGCATCATATTGCGGGATGAAGAACTGCACATCCAACGAGGCATCATTGCTGCCCAAGCCGCCCGTGACGGAACTAAAGCGCACATCCAGGTCGTTATTGGGCGGGTTTTGAGCGCCCGGCGTAAGCGGTTGGTCAATCAACGTCGTCGGCCCCGGAATGGCATTGGCGTAGCCCAAATATTGCTGATTGAAGGCCAGTTCATCAATCACATCCAGATTGGTCACCGTCTGATTATTGGCAATATCCACCTGAATGGTATAGCTGTGCGGAAAATTCGGCCCGGTTGCTGTCTCATCTTCTGGGCCGTTATACACTTTGGTCAGGCGGATCAAAATTGGGGTGATCGAGTCGTTCACCCACCCGCTGACAATCGAAGGGTCAGTCGCGAAGTCGTTCAATGGCGTTGCGCCAAAGCGATAACCACCGCGCATTTGGAAGGTGAGCGGGGTGTTGAGATCGGCCAATTGACTGAGCGAAGCATTAATGGCGACATTCACCGCTGGCTGATCAACCACGAACGAGCCAAAAGGCAGCTCAATCACCACCAACACATCGCCCGCATTGCCACACACCTGCAAGGGCGTGCCGGTCGTATCCACCGCATAGGGGTGCGCGACACAGGTCACCCCGCCAGAGCCTGGAAAAGTCAGCTGTGTGATGTTGAGCGGCACGCCCAAATAGTCCGCGCTGACAAAGCTGATGCCATCCAACGGCAGATTGGTGTTTTGCGCCCCATCAGCACCGTTGACCGGAAAGATGATGTCAATGAACGGCCCATAGCCTTCGCTGGTGCCGTTATTGTCAAACGCAACGGTGAAGTTGATCGGCTCGCCGATGAACACTGTATCTGGAAGCCCTGAGGTAATCGTGACCCCTGGCACAGCCAAAGGACGCGCCTCCGCCCGGTGTTGCGAAGATAGCGCAAACGAAAGCACAAACATGGCCAAGGCCAAAACAATTCCCCCTCGATGAAGACCAAAACGCAACACGGGGTTTGGACGACGGTTCATAAGACCCTCCAAGACCAGGATTTTGTATAAAACATGTTGATTATAGCACATTAATAAAAACTTAATGTATCGTTTTTGGAGTGAAATTTGTTAACCCAAGCGTCAGATTTGGACGATTGACGGCTGAAGTATAATGAATGAAATGCAAAGGAACGGAGGTTGTGATGAACGCTGAAAACGCCCGTCAACACGCCTGGCACTGTCTGGCGCATCCATTGGCGCAATTGGGAATCGCCCTGGTGCTGTTGAACGCACTTTGGTTGCAGCCGCACCTGCGCAACTGGTGGAGCGGCAAACTGGGTGACCTGGGTTGGATGATGTCCGCCCCGCTGCTGCTAGCCGCGGTGCTTTCCCTGCTGCTCAAGCGGCGCAAGCTGATTGGCGTGCTATCGGTTGGCCTGGTCGCCGGGCTATGGATAGCCGTCAAACTGCTGCCCTCCGTCAACGCCGCAGCACAAATGGCCTGGCTGAACCTGACCGGTTGGCCGCTCAAACTACAACTGGATCACAGTGATCTGCTTGTATTGCCTGGCCTGGCCGCTCCGCTGTGGATTTGGTTCCGCCATCCACGCCCGGTCGCACGTCGTTCAAGGCTTGCCCCGGCCCTGATGCTTGGGCTAAGCGGCCTGGCTTTGCTGGCCGACGCCCCCGCGCCAACCGACCTGGGCATCACCTGTCTGGTCGCACAAGATGCCAACGTGTACGCGTTCCGCAAAATGCATTCCCCCTCCTACATGAGCTCCAAGGGATACGATGCGTGGAACATCTACCGTTCCAGTGATGGCGGCCTGAACTGGGAAATTCTCGCCCTCCTGGAAAGCGAGAAGAGCCTGCCCGAGATGAGCGATAGCAACGTTGCCGCCGCTTTTGCACAATGCGCCACACACACCACCGTTCCCGAACAAATCAGCGACCCGGGCAATGCCAACATCCAATACCTGCTGCTCTCTGGCAAGGGCATTTACCGCAGCACCGATGGCGGAAAAACGTTGCAACGCGAGGTTGAACTGCCCACCACCGCATCCATCACCGATATGCTGTTTGACCCGCTTAGCAACAACCTGATCGTTGCCGCCGGCACCGATGGTCTTTGGACTCGTGCAGCGGACGGCAATTGGCTACATTACAATGAATGAAGCTGTGTTTGAACCATGAAAAAATTCTCCCTGCTGTTGTTGTTTGTCCTGTTGATCATGGCCTGCAACCTGCCACAGTTTGCAGCCAGGCCCACCCCGCTGCGGGGGAACCCATCGCCCACACCCACCCTCCCTTCCGCCACCTTGCCGCCGTCGCCCACCTTGCCACCGCCGCCCACCTTGCAGCCCACTCAGCCCGCCTTGCCGCCTCAACCCAGCCCCACCCTCGTCCCGGTTGGCCTTTCAAACATTGGCCCCTGGCTGCTCTTCGAAAGCACCGATGGGCTGTTTGCCATCAACGCCGATGGCACAGGCGGAGCGGTGCAGGTCTTTGGCCCGCGCCCGGCGCAGTGGAGCGTTTCGCCGCGCGGCCGCCGCGCGGCGGTGCTGACCAACACACTGGACGAATCCGGGTTTTGGAGCTACCGCGACCCGGTGCTCAGCCTGTTGACCTTCCCCGGCGGGCAGGTGCGCGAGTTGAGCGTGTTGACCAACGAAGAAAATGCCATTTTGGACGAAAACATGCCCGGTGATGCAGCCTATCAAGTAGCACGCGCCATCCTCGAACAGCCCAACCTGGCCTGGTCACCGGATGGTCAATCTCTGGCCTTCATCGGCGCCTATGCCGGCCCAACCGCTGACTTATATCTCTACGATGCCGCGACCGAACGCATCACCCGCCTGTCTGACGGGCCAAGCCAGGCCTTTTGGCCATCCTGGTCAACAGATGGCCGCTACCTGGCCCATTTGGGCGCCGAACATTTTGGCACCGGCGCAGGCTATGACATGAGCGGCGGCTGGGCAGTGCGCATGAGCGACCGCAAACTGTTCACGCTCTACACTGTCTCAGATGAGAGCAGCGGCGAAAGCCTGCTCGGTTGGCGCGACGATGGCAGCCTGGTGCTGTATTCTTTTGACCCAATCTGCGGTGATAAGGCCCTGCGCACCTATCACCCCGAAACCATGCTGACCACGCCCATTCAGCCCGGCTACTTCACCGCCGTTTGGGCTGCACCCGATGGCACACTGCTCTACGGTTGGGACGATGATTTCGGTCAGGCCTGCAACAACGGTGCCGCCGGGGGGCTGTACCTGAGCAGCCTGCCAGCCAAAGGCCAACCCGTGCTCCCCTTCAGTTACACAGCCGATTGGGAGCCTGCCCTGGGCGGTTTTTTGGTCGCAACCGACACAACCCTTACCCTGCTCAAGCCCAACGGCCAACAACAAACCCTCTCCGCGGCCTTGCCCGGCCTGCCGTTGCTTTCGCCCAACGGCCAACGCTGGGCCTGGGTCAGCAGCGAAGGCGGCGTGTGGGCAGGCACATTCAACCAGGCGCCGCAGGCCATTTTCGATGGCAGCGCCCATGATGCCATCTGGACGCTGGACGGAAACGCATTGTTCTTCTTCGGCGATTCCCCCAGCCTTGGACAGGGACTATTCCGTGCCGCTGCCCCCGACTTCATCCCCACCCTGGTCGCTGAGGCGCTCGATGGCGGCAGCCCAACCTGGGTCTTACCCTAAAGAGGAGGTTCCCAAAATGCATCGTTCCCTACACCTCACCGGGCTCATCTGGCTCGTTGCGCTCTTGCTCAGCGCCTGCGCCAGCAGCCTGGCCACCCCAATTGACCGCAAAACCCCGCTGGCAAACCTACCCATAACCGCCACTCCAGCTGAAGAAACGCCCGCCCCGCCCGCCGCGGTGCTTGCAGCCCAAACCAGCCTGGCCAATATGCTCAGCCTGCCCGACACACAAACGATCGTCTTGCTAAGCCTGCAACCGGTCAACTGGAGTGACACCTGTCTGGAAACATCTCCCCAATCCGGGGCCTGCGACCCGGCCAACATTCCGGGCTATCGCGTCCTGCTGACGGTCAATGGGCAATTGTATGAAATGCACACCAATTCAGAAGGCAGCCTTGTTCTGCCCACCAACACCAGCCCAACCGCCATCATCAGCCTGATTGCTGAACAACGCCTGGCCGAGGCGCTCAACCGCCCCCTGAGCGACCTCCGCCTGATCAGCATTGCCCCGGTGCTGTGGTCAAACACCTGCCTGGGCATGCCAGAAACAGGGAACAACTGTTCCGTCCAAACCACCCCCGGCTATCGCGTCTTGATTGAAATTGACAATTTGCGCTACGAATTGCACACCAACAGCGATGGCTCACAGGTGAGCGCGGCCGCACCGCAGCCCGGAATTGGCTTGCCGCAGCTCAGCTGGCAGGGCGGAGCGCCTTGCCAAACCCTGGAAATGAGCGTCTTGGGACTCTCCCTGGGAGATTGTGACGGGGTATTGATGACCTACAGCTTCCCCACCCCAGACTTGCCCGCACAACTGTTTGAATGGATCACCGCCTATGGCCCCTTCATCGCCCAAACCCCGGCTGGCAGCGTGCAGTTGCTGGGCAATGGACAACAAGCCGCCAGTCCAAGCCAGCAACGCGCCGTGGCCGAATGGGCCGCCTGGGTGGCGCACAACGCCCCCGGCCAGGGTGACCCAACCTTTGGGCTGGCATTCGAATGGCGACGCAGTGGCGGAATTGGCGGCGTTTGCGAAACCTTGCAGGTGATGCGCAGCGGTCTGATGACCGGCAGCACCTGTGACGGCAAAATCATCGGGCAAGCGCTCTTGTCGGACGAAGAATTAACCCAGCTTTACGCCTGGCTGGACGAGCTGACCGCCTTCGAACAGACGACAAGCGACCCTGCCACGGCAGATGGCTTTGAACAGCACCTGTCCTTTTGGGGCAACGGCACGCAAGCAAGCGATGCCGCTACGCAAACAGCGCTGTTGGAATTTTGCGCCCGGCAATTCGATCAATTGCGATCAAGCAGCCAATAAGTCTGCATTTGCCGCGTATCTTTGAGCTGAATGGGCCCGTGCTCTTCAAAGCGAAATTCTGAGCCCAACAAACGATAAGCCTCCTCCGAGACCAAAATGCGCCCGCCGGTGCTGAAGGCCTGCACACGGCTCGCTGTGTTGACCGTATCGCCCCACATGTCATAGCTAAACTTTTGGCTGCCAATCACCCCGGCCACCACCGGGCCAACATGAATCCCCATGCGCATCTGAAACGGCGGAATGACACCCTCTTCGTTCAGGCGCGCCATGGCGTCTTGCATTTCCAGGGCCGCCAATGCCACCGAGCGGGTATGCCCACTGCGCGGCACCGGCAAGCCCCCGGCCAACATATAGGCATCGCCAATCGTTTTGATCTTTTCCAACCCATAGCGTTCAACAATTTCATCGAATGTGCGGAAGATGGTGTTGAGCAGGTTCAACATCTCTGGCGGGGTGTGCTGCGAAACAAAGCGCGTAAAGCCAACCAGGTCACCGAACAACACCGTCACCGACTGAAACGATTCGACAATCGTCTGCTCGCCGCGTTTCAGCCGCTCTGCAATCGGTTTGGGCAAAACGTTCAACAGCAAGCGCTCTGATTTTTGCTGCTCAAGCTCAATTTGTTGCAAATAGGCGCGTTCCAGGTCGCGCAGGCGTTTGTTGGCCAACGAAGCGTTGATGCGGGCATTGAGCAAAAGTGGGTCAAACGGCTTGGGCAAGTGATCCGTCGCCCCCATCTCAATGCAACGCACCACACTATCCATCTCTTCCAAAGCTGAAATGACAATCACCGGCAAGTGCCGCAGGTTCAGGTCCGCTTTCATCTGTCGCAAAGTCTCAAAGCCATCCATCACCGGCATGAGCAAATCCAACAACACCAAATCATATTCACCCCGGCGCAGTTTCTCCAAGGCCTCCTGACCATTTTCGGCTTCAACCACCTGATAGCCATGTTCTTCCAAATTGGTAACAATCAAAATGCGGTTGAGCGCGTCATCATCAACAACCAAAATTTTTGCCATGTCATGACTTGTCATTTCGACCTCTTTTTAAATGCCCAGGCGCAAGCGCACCTGTTCAAGCTCGGCTGCAATCTGGGCAATTAGATCCTCGTTGCCCTCAATTTGCCCGGCACGGGCGCGGTTTTCCAGTTCGCGGGCCAGTTGGCTCAGCCGCTGTGCGCCAAACGTAGCCGCAGCGCCCTTGAGGGTATGCGCCGCCCGGCGCAACAACTCGCCATCCTGAGTCCTCACAGCTTGCTGCATCTCGTCAATTTGGCGACGACCATCACGCACAAAGCCACTGATCAGCGATGGCAACAATTGGTCAGCCTTCTTGCCCAAAGTGGCGCGCAAGCGGGTCAGGGCGCTTTCATCCAACGTCTGCGGTTGATCGTCGTTTGCAGCAACAGGCTCTTGCTCTTGCCCCTGGGCAAGGGATACCGCTTCGGGCAGAGGGCGGCTCTCGCGCAGGGCACGGATCAGGTCCGGCATCAGAATCGGCTTGCCGACATAGTCATCCATGCCCGCTTGCAGGCAGGCCTCGCGATCGCCGCGCAGCACGTTGGCCGTCATGGCAATGATGCGCGGCTGCAAAGCCGGGGCCAGTTCACGGCGAATGCGCCGCGTGGCTTCCAGCCCATCCATTTCCGGCATTTGCACATCCATCAGCACCACATCATAAACCTTGCGCCGCAGCATGTCCAACACTTCCAGGCCATTGGCCGCCACATCGGCAGTATAGCCCAGATTATCAAGCAAAGCCAGGGCCAGTTTTTGGTTGATGGCGTTATCCTCAGCCAACAAAATGCGCAGCGGCAATTCTTGCCCCAAAGCCCGCCGCGAACCCACCTGCTCGGCAACAGGCACAACCGGAAAAGCCCCCGTCTGACGAGCAGAAAAGACCTGCACAAGGGCATTGTACAGGTGACTTGCCTTGACCGGCTTGACCAGGGCCGCCGAAAAAATGCCCATGCGGGCATCATTGCCCCAGGTGCTGATCGAGCTAAGCAACACCATCGGGAAGGTGTATCCGCGCCGGCGCAGCTCCGCGGCCAGCATCAGCCCATCCATCTCCGGCATTTGCATATCCAGCAAGGCCAAATCGCACGCTGCCCCGCCATCCAAGAACTCAAGCATTTCCTGACCGGAAGTGAAGGTCGAAACCTGCATGCCCCAACCTTCCGCCTGCAAGCGCACAATCTTCAGGTTGGTCGGGTTATCGTCCACAACCAACAAGCGCTTGCCGCTCAGCGTAGGCTGTTCTGGGCTGAGATACACCGGTCGGTCGGCTTCCACGCGCTGGACGCGAACGGTAAAGTGGAAAATGGAACCTTTGCCGGGTTCACTGACCGCCCAAATGCGCCCGCCCATCATCTCAACCAGGCGCTTGCTGATTGCCAGGCCCAAGCCAGTGCCGCCATAGCGGCGCGTGGTTGAAGCATCCATCTGCGTAAACGACTGAAACAGCCAATCAATCCGGTCGGGCGGAATGCCAATGCCCGTATCGCGCACGGCAAAATGCAACTCATACCAGTTGTCTTGCTGCAAGGTTGCATCCACCGTCAAGACCACTTCACCCCGTTCGGTGAACTTGACCGCGTTGCTGAGCAAATTGAGCAACACCTGACGCAAGCGGGTCGAATCGCCCAGAATCGTGTCGGGGGTATGTGCCTCAATCATCAAAGCCAGATCGAGGCCTTTCTCAGCGGCGCGCCCGGCCATCAGATCCACTGCCGGTTCCACGCATTCGCGCAGGTTGAAGACGTGCTCCTCAATCTCCATCTTGCCCGCTTCAATTTTGGAGAAGTCGAGGATGTCGTTGATCAGGGAAAGCAACACCTCGCCGCTTGTGCGGATGGTCTCGGCAAAGTCTCGCTGCTGTGCAGTGAGTGATGTCTCCATCAGCAAGCCGGTCATGCCGATGATGGCATTCAGCGGCGTGCGAATCTCATGGCTCATATTGGCAAGGAATTCACCCTTGGCCTGCGATGCCGCTTCAGCCGCTGCGCGCGCCTGCTCCGCAATGCGGTTGGCCTCAGCCAACTCGGCGTTCTTTTGCGCCAACTCCGCCGTTCGCTCGGCCACGCGTGCTGCGAGCACCCGTTCCGCCTCTTGTAAACGTAACACCTCAGCTTCGCGCTCGCGCCGCTCAAACTCCAACTGTTGCTGAATCAGTTCGCGGATCTGCTGCGACATACGGTTGAAGGTGCGGCTCACCTGTGCAATCTCATCGTGGGTACGCACATCCAACACATAGCCAAAATCACCTGCGGCGAGTGCCTTGGCGCCCTGTTCCAAGCGGTGCAGCGGACGCCACACCACCCAATGGGTAATGCCAACCATCAGCAAGATCGAAATCAGCAACCCGCCGATCACAAAAGGCAGCACAGTGCGCAGCGAGCCAGCCCGCACCAGGTTCAGCTCCTCCTGATAGACATTGGCCTCCACCAGGCCCATCACCGTCCCATCCGAATCAAAAATGGGAGCGACATAACCATAATAGCTGCCAAACTCATCCGAATATTGAACGTATTGACCGTTGCCGGTTTGGTAGGCCAGGCGATGTCCATCCGTTGCATGAAAGAAAGGATAGCCAACCCCCAACTGATCCACATCCACCCAATAATAATAGTAATCATTGGCATCGCGATAAAACGTGCCGACCCAGGTCAGGTTACCAGAGGCACGCGCCCCATCCATCATCAGCTGAATCTCTTGATAGGCCGCCGTGTTCATATCAAACGGGGTGATGATGGCACGCAGAGCACGCCGATTGATGTTCTCCGCCAGGAAAGTTGCCGTACGGCGCAGGCGCGTATCCAATTCTTGACGGTTGAGCGCATACGAATCCTGATAAATGCGGTAAGCTGGCACGCCCACCGTTGCCGCCAAAAGCAAGATGAGCGGCAAAATTAGCTTGACTGAAATTGGAACGCGCACAGATCTCATGGCTTCAACTCCACCTTTAAACGCATCCGCCCTTGTGCATCAAAAGCCCACACACAATGATTCAGCGCATCCGCGGCATACACCCATCCATCGCGGCCAAGCGCCAGGCCCATCACCTGCCAATCGGACACCTCAGGGCGAAAAGTGTTGACAAACTTCCCCTCGGCATCAAAAACTTGCACGCGGCGATTGCCCTGATCGCCAACATACAGCCACCCCGATTCGTCATCCACGGCCAGGTTTTGTGGAAAGCCAAACTGTCCGGGGCGGTCGCCAAATTCGCCAATGCGCTGCCGAAAGGTTAGCTGCGGCTGACCGGCGGCGTCATAGCGGAGCTCATACTGCAACACCGCACCATACGTAAAATCGGTCAGATACAACAAGCCGCGTTGATCATCGAAGGCAACATCGCCAGGGTTCATCTCCAGCCCTTCTCCGGCTGTTTCGGCGATTGGGTATTCAAGCAGCTTTTCGCCCATCGGGTCAAAGATGCGCAACGTCGCCGCACGATAATCTGCTGTATACACGCGCCCGGCATCATCCACATCCAGGCCATAGGGCAAATAGGCATGTGCCTCGGTCTCGGCTGTGTACGATGTGCCGCCAAATTCCTGCAAGAAACTGCCATTGCGATCAAACGACAGAATGCCATCGTGCCGGATGCCCTCATTGTCACGCACCACATTGCCCAGGTAAAGCTGCCCTTGCGGGCCAAGGGCCAGGTCCCAGGCATAATAAATTTGCCCGGCCGCTGGGCCAAACGACCCAATCGTATCGAGCAATTTGCCCTCCGGCAAAAGATGCACAATGCGATAATTGCCAAAATCGGTCACATACAGCGACCCATCCTCAAGCACCGCCACCCCATTGGGCCGCGAAAGCGGCTTGAACTGCGGTGTGCAGGCACTCAGCAACAAAAATACAACCAGCACGGGGAGAAAAAAACGGCGGCGAATCATGGTATCAATATACCGCAGCGGGTCAAAGCCGTCAAGCACAAACTCCGCCCTCCTCACGGTTTTCACAAACTCGGGATTGGAACAGAAGTGAGGAGGGATAAGGCCATGGCCGGGAAAGCATCAAACAAGCGGCGAGCCCTGGCG
>JAIWNK010000085.1 GCA_020216845.1 Anaerolinea sp.
GTGAGCGTGCAGGGGCTCGAATGGAACACCCCCGGGGTGCGCTGAACCAAAAAGGGGGGCTTAAAAGACTTGTGAGCGTGCAGGGGCTCGAACCCTGAACCAATGGCTTAAAAGGCCACTGCTCTACCATTGAGCTACACGCCCGAATGGCCCTATTGTATCACGCACTCATTTTCACGTCAATTGCACAGCTAAAGAGTTGGCGACTTTAACCGGTTTTCTGTGGATTGACGTGCTAAGAGCCGGCGGGTGACCCAGGCACGATAACGGAAGAGAAAATGCAAGCCTGGCGGCGAGAAGAGCAGGCGGGTGAGCCAACCGCGCCAGCCAGGCTTGTGTTGATATTCAATATGTTCGTGGATGGTAGTATGTGTTTCATCCAAAGGCTGAAAGGTGTGCGTGTGTTGCCAGGCTTGCAGTGGGCCGTTGATTTGTTCGTCGGCGAAACCCTGCAAGGAGACTTTGTGATGACGGGCTTGCCAGCGGATGGGGATGGGGCCAAGCCAGAGGGTGAAACGGACTTGTGAGCCTTCGGCCAGGGGCTCAATATGTTGAAAGGTGGCAATCAGCGGCGGGGGTGTGAGGGCACGAAGGACGGACGGGTTGTGGTGCAAGGCGCTGACGGCGTTGAGCGATGCTGGGACGGTGAAGGCAAAGTCGAAGGTTGGCATGAATCAGATGTGCTGTGGCAAATTCGCTGCAACAGGTTGTGGGTGAACATGGCGGACGATGTAGCTTGCCAGCCAGATCAAGAACACACCGGCGATGAGCCCCGGGGCGCTGCTGCCAATCCATTTCAGCAAAGCGCTGCCAATGGGGGGCGCAATGACGCGCGTCAGGCTTTCAAGCGATGCAGCCAGGCCCAGTGTACCGCCAATTTCAATCGGTTGAACCGATTTGCTCAGGGCGCTATTCAGAACGGTGTTGAGCGTTCCGCCGGCGACAGCAATGGGTAACAGGGCAATGAGTAGCATGGGGACATTGGGCGCCAGACCCCAGCCAAGCAGGCCAATGCTCATGCCGATGGTGGCGGAGAGGATGAGGGTGCGTTCATCAAAGCGTTGGGTGAAAATGCGAATGAGCCCGCCTTGGGTGATGGCAGAGATGAGGCCAACGTAGGCCAGGATATAACCGGTTTGGGTGGATTCGAGGCCGAAGCGTTTGAGCGCATAGAGGGTGAAGATGCTTTGGAAGAGGGAGAAGGCCAAGGCAAAGAAGAAGCGTGTGTGCAGTAAGGGGCCTACCAGAGGACGGCGCAGAGCGCTGAGCAGAGCAGCGGCGCTGAAGGGTGGACGGGCGCGCCCGGCCAGGGCAATGCGTCGTTCAGCGGTCAGCGATTCGCCCAACCATAAGCTGACAACCAGCAAGTTGAGCGCGGAAAAGCCTGCGGCAACAAAGGCAGGGACGGAGAAGCCGTTTTGGCTGAGGATGCCGCCAATCGCTGGGCCGATGATAAAGCCCAACCCAAATGCTGCGCCAATCAGGCCCAGGCCGCGGGCGCGGTTTTTCTCGTCGGTCACGTCGGTGATGTAAGCCTGGGCAACACTGATGTTGCCGCCGGTCAGACCGGCGAGCAGGCGGGCGGCAAACAGCATCCACAGGTTTTGGGCAAAGCCGAGCAATACAAACCCAAGCAGATTGCCGGCAATGCTCACCAGTAAAACAGGGCGGCGACCAATGCGGTCTGAAAGACGCCCGAGCAGCGGGGCGCTAATCATTTGGGCAGCCGCATAGATGGCAACGAGCAGACCAATTTGCAGTTCGTCTGCGCCGAAGGTTTCGGCATAGTAGGGCAAGAGCGGCAGAATGATGCTAAAGCCAAGCAAATCAATGAATACAACCAAAAAAATCGAGAAAAGCGTGCGTTTGTTGCTCATTGAGCAGAGCCTCCAGAAGTTTCGATTAGATTTTCAATCGTGTCAATCATTTCGCTGGGTTTGGCGTTGAGGTAAATGGCGGGAATGTCTTCAGATAGTTGCATGGACGCAAATGCCTGGCCGCCCAGAATCACCAAGGGCGTTGGTGGGGGAAATTTCTTAAGGATGGTCGGTAGGTTTTGCATGGTTTGGGCGCTTTCGGGGCGGGTGGCGGAGAAGAGCAGTGCCCGTGGGCGCAACGGAGCGAGCGCTTCTTCAAGTCGCTCTAGTTTTAGGTCAGGTCCCAGGTACTTAACATGCCAGCCGCGCCAGCGTAACATGACAACCAGGATGAGCAGGCCAATTTGATGCTGTTCGCCGGGGGCGCAGGCTGCAACAATGAGCTCATCACGGACGGGTTGGGCGGCGGCATTCAGCATACTCATCAGGTGCTGCATGAAGAATTGCGTTGCATAATGTTCCACGGCGATGGCAATTTTGCCATCATGCCAGGCCTGTCCAATATCTACCAGTGTGGGTTGGATGATCTCAACCAAGACCTGATCAACGGGATAGAGAGCAAAGGCGCGCCGTAGAGTCTCTGCAGCTTTGTCGTCATTCAGTTGCAATAAGTAATTCGTCAATTCTTGGGTGAGGGCATCAATGGATGCGTTGTTTGTTGGGTGGGTAGAGGGCAGGCTGATAGCCGGATCTTTGCCTTGTAAGCGCAGGTCATTTAGATATTGCACAGCTCGGCCAATGCTCAGGCCAGAATCCAGCTGCCCCTTTAGCCAGCGCAAGGTGCGCACATCATATTCAGAATAGAGACGATAACCTTGCTGCCCGCGGCGCGGTGTTGGCAGGCCATAACGCCGTTCCCAGGCGCGCAGGGTAACCGGTAAGAGGCCCAATAATTGTGAGACGGCCTTGATGTTATAGACCGGTAAATGTTGATTGGGTGATCGGTTTAATTCATCCATTGCATACACAAAGCCCTTTCTTGTTGTGATGGCTTAAGTGTATGCGAAATGCACTGTTTTGACGATGTTTTGTATAATCTTTGTACGTTTAACGGGCCGGTTTGCTGAGCAGGGTTTGCACGGTCTTGAGGCCTTGTTCAAAATTGGCCCCCAAATAGTATCCACCAGAGAGGTTGCGGGTTTCAGGTTTGGCATCAAAGGCGCGCCCGGCATAGCCAAACAATGGTACCGGCCGCTGTCGGCTGAACAGCTTTGGCAAAGGGAGTAGCGCGCGCTGTGATTCTTCGGAGCTGGCGCTGAGGATGACCATGTTGGGATGTTCGTAGCTGGCATAGTCGGCCAAATCCTCGAGGGGAATATCGGGCCCAAGGTATTCGACCCGATAGCCCTGGCTGCGGAGTAATACAGCCATCATCAGGCTGCCAATTTCATGCTGCTCAGTAGGGGCGGCACCGATGAGGATGTAGCCGGCGCCGCGCCGGGTTGGGTATGCCTGAAACAGGGCCAAAAGCTTGCCGCGCAAATAGGCACTGGCGAAGTGCTCAGTGGTGACGGATACATCGCCGCGATACCAGGCTTCCCCAATTTCGACCAGGGCAGGGGTAAAGATGTTTTGGCAGATATCCAACAGGGAGAAGTTTTGTTGCACCTCACTCAGGATCTCTTCGGCACGCGCTTCGGCGTGACGTATCAGGGCCTGGTAGAGCTGTCGTGCGTAGAATTCGGCGGGTTGAGCGGGTTGGCGCGGTTCGGATGCAATCGGGCTATTGGGGATTGCCTCAGGCCAGGCGCCATTGCGTGCCAATTGACGCAATTCGGCGACGGCACTGCTGATGGAAATGCCGTTATCCAGGCGTTGTTTGATCCAGCGCAAAATGGCAACATCGCGTTCGGAGTAAAGACGGTAGCGATTGTCCGAGCGGTGCGGGCTTAGTAAGTCGTGTCGGCGTTCCCAGGCGCGTAGGGTAACGGGCCTGATGCCTGTTTGGCTGCTGACGGCTTTGATGGTGTATTTGGGATCATCGGGTAATTCGGCAATGGATGGCAAGGGGCTTTCTCCACTAAAAAGGGTAGACGATAAAACGGGTAATTTGGGTTGATTATAGCTTAAACCGAATGACAATGCAAAAAATTATAGGCTGGCAATGCCAGAATAATTTTCTTTGGCCTGACGCATAATTTTTCCGGCAGTTTCGAGCACGGAGAGCAGGTTGACATCTTTTTGGGATAGGTCGTAAATGCCAATGGTGACGTTGACCGGTAGGCTGCCCTGACGTACTTCAAGAGGGTTTTGGGCAAGTTGTCGTTGGATGCGTTCGGCAATGCCTTTGGCTTCGTTCAAAGGGGTTTGCGGCAGGAAAACGACAAATTCATCACCGCCATAGCGGGCGATGATGTCTACTTCGCGCAGGCTGGCGCGTAATGTGTCAGCGACATGGCGCAAGGCGCGGTCGCCAACCGCGTAGCTGTAGGTGTTGTTAAAGTCTTTGAAATGGTCTACATCCATAAACAGAACGCCAGGCTATGTTGCTGACGTTGATTGCGCTCAATTTCGCTTTCGCCAAGTTTGAGTAACCCGCGGCGGTTGTAGAGGCCGGTTAGCTCATCAATAATTGCCAGTTGTTGCACTTCCTGGTAAAGGCGGGCATTTTCGATGGCAGTTGCGGCTTGATGAAGGAATGCCTGTAGACGGCGGGCGTGTTGCTCGGTGAAAAAGTTGGGCGTGGCGCTATCGAGATTCAGGAAGCCAATGATTTCGTTTTTGAGGTGAATGGGCGCGCCAAGATAGGATTGAATCCAGTCATTTTCTGGGCAATGGCGCCAGAGTGCACTTTGGTGTATGTTGGAAATGATCAGGGGCTGACCGGTTTCCATAATGTGACACAGGGTTGGAAGCCCGCAGAGTGGCTGATGAAAGTTGTCAATGTATTGTCCCAGGGCGCGTTCGGCATAACCGCGGCTGTTGATGATATGAACATGGGGACCTTCTATCATCATCAGGCTTACTGCATCGTGGGGAATAATTTTGCCGACTCCATCCAAAATGCGGTTGAGAACGTCGTCTATTTGCAGTGTGCTGTTCAGGGCAGCTGCGATTTGGTTCAGGGTTTCAATGAATTGACGTTGTTCTGCTTCAGCTTGCTCAGCTTGTTTGTGTTTGCGAATATCGTGAGCAATGACGAGGGTGGCGGGGATGTTCTGGTAGACAATTGGGGCAGAGATGACTTCAACCGGGATGGGATTGCTGGCCAGGTCAATGAAGCGTTCCTCGAGCCATTCGGTCGTCTGATTTTGACCTTCTGTGCGTCTGACGCGTTCAAGGACGATTGGATGGTCATCTGGGTGGACGAAATCCAGGATGGAGAGGCCAAGTAATTGCTCTGGATTGTTGGCGCCGACAAGGCTTGCACCGTTGGGATTAATATATAACAATTTGCCAGCAACGTGAACACAAATCATTTCCGGTGAAAGTTCAATCAGGCGCTGATAGCTTTCCTTACTTTGGCGTAGTTCGTTTTGTAAAGTTTGTTGGTTGGTAATGTCGCGCAGGATCAGTAAGCGACCGTGCTGAATCGGCAAACTTTGCAGTTCAAAGCAACGTTCTGCGCGGTGCAAGATGCGCACTTGCGTTTGATGAGCGGGTTGTTTGGCCAGTTCGGGCCAGGTTGTTTGGGCGATTGGCAACCCAACCCAGTGTTTGGGCAGGTTGAGTAAATGCCGTGCGGCAGGGTTGGCTTCAATCAGCCGTTGTTGGTGATCCAGCACGATCAGGCCGTCGCGAATGTATTCCATGAGCTGTTGGCGAGGGATGGGGGTCAGGTCAAACAGATTCAGTTTTAACAGACTAAATGCATAAATCAGGGCGGTTAACGAAAATCCAAAGGGCGTCCAATCCAGACCGGGCACAGGGTTGAGCTTACTGATGTACAACAGACTGCCGCCAATGGGGAGGAGCAAGCCGCTTATCAGGGCAAGATTTTGTTTGCGAAAAAGGGGTTCACGGCTACCTTGGGCCAAATACCATGTTCCCAAGAGGAAGAGCAGGTAACTATACATGACATTTACCCAAAACCAGGGGCCGTGTTGGTAGACGAGCACCGGCAGGTTAGCAATAGAGGTTGTGCTGATTTGGCTCCAGATGAGGAAAGTAGTGTGGGGGTTAAAAAGAAATGCCAGGGTGAGGACGGGAATGATCCAAAGCAAGCTTGCTGAGAAGGAGGATAATTTGCGTTGTTCTTGATATTGATAGCAGAATTGCAGCCAAACGGGGCCACTGCTGACGATGGGGATGTATTCTAGCCGCGCCCAAAACAGTTTCTGTGCCATCGGCAGCGAGATGGTTTCCATCATGAGCAAAAATGTCCACAGTGCAATCAGCAACAAAAAGAAACTAAAAATTTTAATAGACCAGGTGCGGGCGCGCTTCCAGACCGTCAAGGCCAGCCACAGGGCAAACAGGATGTTAAGAAGGTACACAAAGGCATAATTTGGAAAATGCCAGGTCATAATCCTTGTAAAAGGTGTGGCAATATTGTTCTGTTTTCTTTCTTGTGGGTTGCGTGGAAAGATGAATTGACACCGCTTAATTCAATTATTGCAAAAAATGATTTTTTGTCAATCGAAAAGATCTGGTAATACCGATATGTAGTGTACAATTGAAGATAAGAGAGCAGAGTATGGACATTTGGCGTTTGTATAAAAAGCTGGAATATCGCGCAATTTTGCTGGTAGTGGGAGCAAATGCGCTGGGCGCTGGGTTGGTGTTTGGCTTTTTACGTTTTATTTATCCCTTGCCGGTGAACATTTCTCCGGTACAAACCGGGGCACAGCCGATTGAAGTGTTGACCTTTTTGGCGGTGACGACGTTTTTAATCGCGTTGGGGTTTTTATTGGGCCCGAAAAATGAACGCAAATTGTCTATATGGGTGCGTAAGTTGGCGGAGGGGCAGGCGCGGGCTGAGGAAATTCCGGATGATGTGCGTAAGGTGTTGTTACAAACGCCTCATCGAACAGCAATCACCACTTTGCTGATGTGGGGATTGGCGAGTGTGATGTTTTCATTCGGTTTTACGTATGCGCCTGGAGGATTCAGCTGGGAGCCTTGGTTGGCGATGATGACCGGCGTTTTTCTGGTGGGTGGGGTATTGACATCGGTGATTGTGTTGTTTGGAATTGAGCTTATTTGGAGGCCGATGCTTCCCTATCTTTTTCCATCCGGTGATGTGCAGCCTTTTCGGACTCGCTCTATCTCGGTCTTGGGACGTTTGTTGATCGCGTTTTTGGTTGTGACGTTATGGCCGATGCTCATTCTGGTTTTTCTGTCTTTACAACGGGCGCGTTCCTTGCTTGTGGCCCCCGATCCTGTCATTGTGTTGCGTAATTTGGTGGTAATGGAAGTTTTTATTCTGACAGTTTCTTTGTTGTTTAGCGTGAGTGTTGCTCTGTTTGTGACCCGGATCATTACGCAACCGTTGCGCTTTTTGCAGCGAGGGATGAATCAGGTGGAAAAGGGTGACTTCAAGGTGCGTTTGCCTGTGTTAAGCACGGATGAATTGGGCTATTTGACTGGGGGGTTTAATCAGATGGTGGCTGGCTTGCAACAAGGGGAGCGGATGCGCAATTTGTTGAACTTGTATGTGACGCCAGAAGTGGCACGGGCTGCGATTGAGCATGGCGCGAATTTGGGCGGCAGTCAGGTGGAGTGCACGGTTTTGTTTTCAGATATTCGCGATTTTACGGGATTGTCGGAACGCCTTTCGCCAATGGAGTTGATTGCGACGCTGAATCGTTATATGACGATGATGATTGCGGTAGTCATGGAACATGGCGGCATGGTGAATAAATTTGGCGGCGATTCGTTGCTGGCAGTATTTGGCACGCCACTGAACCCGGCTGCTGATCATGCGGCGCGGGCGGTGCGGGTGGCGCTGGGCATGCAGCAGGCATTGGTGGCATTCAATGCGGAGCAACGCGCTCGCTCGGCCCCCGAGTTGCAGATTGGCATTGGTGTGGCAACTGGCGCGGTTGTGGCTGGCAATGTTGGGGGTCAGGAGCGGATTGAATACACGGTGATTGGTGATACGGTGAACCTGGCTGCTCGCTTGCAGGAGAAGAGTAAGGAGCTGAAGCAAACACTGGTTTTGCATAAAGAAACATTTGTACAGGCACAAACCGTTTTGGGGCTAGTGCCGTCTGCACAGCAATCGGTGGAGATTCGGGGGAAGCATCAGTTGGTGGAAATTGTTTTGTTGTAGGCAGAAACTTTTTGGTTGAGGGTGCGTATATCAGGGTAGGAGAATGAATACTATGTCACGAGGATATCGCTCTTTGTTTTGGCCAATGGTTTTGATTGGCGTTGGTGTGATCTGGCTCTTGAGCAACTTGCACATTATTGAAGCAGTGACGATTGAATCGCTGCTGCGACTGTGGCCGATTTTGTTGATCGTCATTGGTTTGGATATGCTGATTGGACGGCGTTCATCCTGGTTGGGCGGGTTGATTGGCTTGGGTGCAGTTGCGTTGGTGGTGTTTATTTTGGTGTTTGGCCCTTCGTTGGGCTTCAACACTGCCAAGCCGACGGTGACGGAGCGGGTGACTGAACCGTTGGACGCGGCGCAGTCTGCGCAGGTTTCACTATGGCTATCGGAGCGACCGACCATTGTGCAGGCGCTGAGCGATTCCAATGCGTTGCTCGATGCAACGCTGACGTATGAAGGCGTGCTGCATTTCGATGTAACCGGTACAACCGACAAAATCATTTCGCTTCGTCGCGAGCGACAAGGGGATTTTTCTTTCTCAATGGATGGCACAAGTTGGAATATTGGCCTGACGCCCAAGATACCGATTGATTTGATGGTGGATGGCGGTTCTGGTTCGGCTGACCTGGATTTGAGCCTGTTGGATTTGAAACGTTTGCGCCTGAATGTCGGTTCGGGGGCGATGACGGTGTCGCTGCCAGCAGCCCAACAACCGTATGAGGCGGAGATTGAGGGCGGGTCGGGCAGTTTGGATGTGAATATTGCTCCTGATGCGGATGTGCGGCTGCGTTTCGATACGGGCTCTGGCATGATCCGTGTGCAGGTGCCGCAGGGTGCCGCAGTGCGGGTTGAAATTCAGGATAGCGGATCGGGCATGGCAACCTTGCGGGCCGGACTGGAGCGCATCAACGGCACTGGGGATGAAGGAGTGTGGCAGACGCCGGGGTATTCTTCGGCTGCGCATAAAATCGAGATTGTGGTGACCGATTTTGGGTCGGGCAGTTTTGACGTGCGTTGAATTTTGGGTAAGCAGAGTCCTTAGCTCCGTCATGTTTTGGCGGAGCTGTTCTTTATTAAGTGGTGTGTGAAATTGTGGCGCTTGATGGACGTGGTACAATGAATGTGTCCGCAATCATTTGCATGGCGAGGAGCGTATGGAGACGTTGCGTTTGTTATCCACTTTGCTGCCCCTGGCGTTGACTTCGGGGATTAATTTGTATGCAACGGTTCTGATGGTGGGGTTGAGCATTCGGCTGGGGTGGGTTGCCAATCCTCCTACCGCACTGGAGCCACTTTCATCGTTGGTGGTGCTGATCATTGCCGGTGTATTTTATGTGTTGGAATTTCTGGCCGATAAAATTCCGGCGGTGGATAATGTTTGGGATATGATCCATACCTTCATTCGTCCGTTTGGGGCGGCTTTGATGAGTTTTGCAGTGGTGGTGCAAATGGATGGGGTGGCTGCGGTGGCAGCTGCTTTGGTGGCGGGTGGCATTGCGTTGGTTTCGCACAGCACGAAGGCAAGCACGCGCTTGTTGGTCAATGTGGCTTCACCAGCAGAGGCGGTTAGCAATGTGGCTTTAAGTCTGGCAGAGGATGTCGGTGCGGGGGTGTTGGCTTTTTTGGCGTTGCGCTTCCCCTATGCGGCGCTTGGTTTGGGCTTGCTGGCTTTGGCGTTGATGATTTTGTTGGTGCCGCGTTTGTTGGGCTGGGGCTGGTTCAATGTGCGTGCTTTTTTTGCGCGTTTGAAGGGTTTGGTTGCTCAGGTGGAGGAGAGTGAGTTGTTGCCAAGTGAGCATTTGGCGGCGTTGGCCCATCGTGTGCCTGGCCTGAGTGGCCGCTGTTTTGCGCAGGGCGTGCCGGGTGCCGGGGGGCAGGCAGGGTATTTGTGCCTGGATGAGGAGGC
>JAIWNK010000086.1 GCA_020216845.1 Anaerolinea sp.
GGAGATCCTCAGGGTATTCTAATTGATCAGTGGAAATTGTGGGAGCAGAAGACGGGGGTTCGGGTTGAAATTTCGGCGATGGATTGGTCGAACGCGCTTGAGCGAATGAAGGCGGGCGAATTTGATGTCATAGATACAATTTTTTATACAGAAGAGCGGGCGCGATTTTTTGACTACTCAACGCCCTATCAGAAGATTGATGTGCCCATTTTTTTTCATCGCAATATTTCTGGCATTTCGGATGCACGCTCGCTGTATGGCTTTTCGGTTGCGGTCAAGCGAGGGGACGCGGTGATTGATGTGCTGCGCACTGCCGGCGTGCAGCAACTTGTTGAATATGATAGTTATGAATCCATCATTCAGGCGGCGCGTCAGGGCAAAGTGGTGGTGTTTGTGATGGATGAGCCTCCGGCCTTGTATTTGCTCTATCAAAACGGCTTGCAGGCGCAGTTTCGTTATACATATCCGCTCTATTCGGGGCAGTTTCATCGAGCGGTGCATAAAGGAGATGCGCAAACATTAAAACTGGTGCAAGACGGTTTCAATGCAATTTCTGCTGAGGAATATCGTGCGATTCAGCGCAAATGGCAAGGGGTGGGACGGGTAGATTCGGCGACATTGCGCACAGTGGGAATTGGGGCCGGGGTGCTGGGCGCCATCTTCCTGGCGATGGTGCTGTGGAATCGGGCGTTGCAGATCACTGTGCGGCAAAAGACGGCTGAATTGCGAAAAATGATTGACGAACTCAATCAGGCCAAGGCAATGGCGCAATTGGCCAATCAGGAACTTGCTCATGCCTACGATGCGACCCTGGCCGGATGGGCCGACGCGCTGGAACTGCGCGAACATGAAACTGCTGGGCATAGTCACCGTGTGGTGAGCCTGACTTTGGATTTGGCAAGGCGATTGGGCTTTTCAGAAGAACAATTGGTGCATGTTCGGCGTGGGGCGTTGTTGCATGATATTGGCAAGATGGGCATTCCTGACTCGGTGTTGCTGAAGCCGACGGAATTGACCAAACGTGAGTGGGAAATTATGAAGCAGCATCCCATCTATGCCTATCAATTGCTGATCGGCATTCCCTATCTGCGCCCGGCAATGGATATTCCTTACCTGCATCACGAACGCTGGGATGGCAGTGGGTATCCATTGGGGTTGAAGGGAGAAGCAATTCCCCTGGCAGCGCGCATCTTTGCGGTGGTGGATGTGTGGGATGCTTTGATTTCCGATCGTCCATATCGGCGGGCCTGGCCCTGTCAGATGGTTTTGGATTATCTACGCTTGCAGGCGGGCAAGACGCTCGACCCGCAGGTAGTGGAGGCTTTTTTGCAGTTGTTGCAAGAACTGGATGTGTGTCAGACGCAGAAACCGATGACAGATGTCTGATGGCTTGGGGTGCTTTGTAGGGAAAGAAGCCGGTATAATACGGGCCATGAAGCCGCTGATTGAGTTGAAAAATGTGCAATATGGATATCCGGGGCGGGGGGGAGGAAGTAGCCGGGTTGCTTTGCAAGATGTAGATTTGCAAATTGGTGAGGGAGAGTGGGTTGCTGTGGTGGGGGCCAATGGCTCTGGCAAGACAACTTTTGCACGTTTGTGCTGTGGGTTGTTGCTGCCGGATGCCGGGCAAGTTTGGGTGGCGGGCATGAACAGAGCGGAAACGCGCCATCGCGCCGAGATTCACAGCCGGGTGGGGATGGTGTTTCAATCACCTGAGGATCAGCTGGTGGCAACGACGGTTGCAGAAGATGTGGCGTTTGGATTGGAGAATTTGCAGCTGACGCCGCGGGAAATTGGACGAAGGGTGGAAGAAACCTTGCGGGCGGTAGGGCTGTGGGAGTTGCGCGACCGTCCGCCGCATTTGCTGTCTGCCGGGCAGGTGCAGCGCCTGGCTTTGGCGGGGGTGTTGGCTTTGCGTCCACAGGCGGTTATTTTTGATGAGGCGACCGCAATGCTGGACCCGCAAGGGCGTCATATGGTGCAAAAATGGATGCGGCGACTGCACGACAGGGGCGTGACCGTGATTGCGGTGACGCATTTCATGGATGAGGCCGCCTTGGCGCAGCGGGTGATTGTTTTGCGGGGTGGGCAGATTGTTGCGGATGGCAGTCCGGCGCAGATTTTTGCCGATTCGCAAGCGCTGGAAAGCTGGGGGTTGGAATTGCCGCCGGCTGCAGCTTTGGCAGAGCGTTTGCGGCCCTGGTTAACAGGGCTGCCGCAGCATTTATATACGGAAGAGGCGCTCTTGGCTTCTTTGCCATCTTTTTCTGGCCATGGCTTTCGTGAGCAGAGATCGCTTGCTCAGGTGGAGGCATCCTCTGCGGGGGGAGCTGCATTTGTGGCGCGTGGACTGCAACATGAATATTTGAGCGGAACGCCTTTTGCCAGCATGGCGCTGCGCAATGCGAACGTAGAGGTTGCGCTGGGCGAGGTGCATGGTTTGGCTGGCGCAACGGGCTCGGGAAAATCTACTCTTTTGCAGCACTTGAATGGCTTGCTGAAACCACAGGCCGGGCAGGTGCTGGTGTTGGGAGAGGCACTACACGAGCCGGGGGTAGATTGGGTGGCGCTACGTCGTCGGGTGGGGCTGGTGTTCCAAAACCCGGAGGTGCAATTTTTTGAGCCCTATGTGGGGGATGAGGTGGCTTTTGGGCCGCGTTTGGCCGGCGTCAGCGATTTGCGTGAACGGGTGCGGTGGGCAATGGAGGTGGTGGGGCTGGATTTCGAAACTTTCAAAGACCGCTGGCTGATGAGCTTGAGCGGAGGAGAAAAGCGGCGTGTGGCCTTGGCCTCGGCGCTGGCTTTGCAGCCGCAGGCTTTGCTGTTGGATGAACCAACTGCAGGGCTTGACCCGCATATGCGGCGCAGTGTGTTGCGGTTATTGCGTTCCTTGGGTCAGGAAGGTAAAACGTTGCTGCTTTCTTCGCACCGGATGGAAGACCTGGCCTGGTTGTGTGGACGATTGACGGTGTTTGCAGGGGGACAAGATGTGCTCCGCGGCGCAGCGGGTGAAGTGTTTGAGCAGGTGACAGCGCTGCGCACCTGGGGCCTGGAACCGCCATTGGCGGCACGTGTGGCAAAGACTTTGATTGAGCGCGGCTGGCCGTTGCCGGTGGGGTTGGCGCGTCCCTCGGCTTTGGCACAGGCATTGCACGAGGTGTTGCAATGAGTGACTTTGAATTTTTGCGCCATGTGACAATTGGACAGTTTGCTGCACAAGATTCGCCCTTACGACGACGCGATAGCCGTGCCCGTCTGGTGGCACTGATCTGTTTGTTGGTTGGCGTGACCTTTGCTACGCATCCGGCGGGGTTGCTGTTGGGCCTGCTGCTGACCTTGCTGGGCTTGTGGCTTGGCCGTGTGCCATTTGGGTTTGCCTTGCGGGGATTGTTGCCGCCCTTGCCTTTTTTGTTGTTTTTGGCTTTCTTGCAGGTGTGGATCAATCCATTGCCGGATAGCAATATCCTTTGGCAGGCAGGCCCGTTGCTGCTCAGTGGTGCAGACCTGTGGGCTGGCCTGGGGTTGTTGGTACGTTTCAGTGCTTTGCTGTTATTGTTGACACTTGGCACGTTTAGCATGTCTACGATGGAAATGACGCGCTCACTGGGACGGTTGCTTTTACCGTTGGGGCGGTTGGGTTTGCCAACACAGGATGTAACCATGGCAATGCAAATTACGTTGCGATTTTTACCTTTGTTAGCGCAGACAGCCGAACGCATTGCCAAAGCGCAGGCAGCGCGTGGGCTGGATTGGGAGCGCGGTCAGCGTAATTTGTTTGAACGGGTGCGGCAGGTGCTGCCCATGTTAACGCCGCTGTTTGTCAATAGCTTGCGGCGCGCTGAACAGATGGCTTTGGCTATGGATAGCCGCGCCTATGCTGCCCGGCCAGGGCGCAGTTCATGGGTTGAGTACCATTTTAATGGTTGGGATGCGGCCTTGGTTCTGTTCGCGTTTGTGGGTGCGACGGCGATGATCTGGTTGTAAACTAGAGCCGCGCTCCCTTGCGCCGTCCAATGGCAATCTGCTTCCAGGCAGCAACAACGCCCAACACCAAAAAAGCTGAAACGCCGGCTTCTAGCAGGCCGTTGGAGAGAATGATGGGGGGCAGGGCTGCCCAGGGCAAGAAACCCAGCACGCCAATCATGCCGAGCACCAACAGGGTGTTGGTCAGGCTGCCGACAATACCGGCACCGATGAGCCCGGCAGCTGGCCAGCGTTGCAGGGCGCGCCAGGCCAGCCAGGCCAACGGGCCAATGAACAGGCGCGGTATTACGGAGAGCAACGGGTTGGTGAACCAAATGTCTACCGGGCCGGTTGGGGCAATGGCCGCTTGTAATAAGCTGAATAGGCCGAAGATGAGCCCAACCAACAGACCTACAATGGGGCCTTCCAACACGGCGGCAATGATCACCGGCACGTGCATAATTGTCAGCGAGGCGCCGCTGAACCAGGGGATGAAGCCCCAACGGGTGAGGCCAAGAAAGATGGAAATGGCCGCCAGAATTCCGGCAACAACAATTTTACGTGTGCGTTCTTGAGGCATGACTTGATAGCTCCAAAACAAAGGAATGCTCAGAATTGTACCACACAGCGCGCGGCCTTGACATCGGGTGGGGTTTGCCTTACAATTGAAAAAAGTTTTCATTTTCAATAACGGAGGTTAAAATGGAGAAGTCTTTTAGGCGTTTATGGGCGGTTGTGATACTCGTGGCTGTGTTGTTATCGGCTTGTTCCACTCGGCCGGTGACCTCAGAAAAACCTGCTTTGCGGGTGTTGGCTGTCGAGTCGTTCGTTGCGGATATGGCCCAAAATGTGGCTGGCGACCGTGCACAGGTACAAACGTTGATCCCGTTGGGGTTGGATCCTCATGCTTTTGAGCCAACGCCGCAAGATGTGGCTAAGATCGCCGAGAGCAATGTGCTCATAGTCAATGGGGCGGGTGTTGAAGAATGGTTAGAGCCAGTGCTGCAGAATGTGGATGGGCAGCGGCTGGTGATTGAAGCCTCTGCCGGCTTGCAAAGCCGCACAGCTCGAGAGGGAGAAGAAGCGGTGATGAGCCCTGAAGAAAAGGCCGATGCATTGTGTGCCGATATGAAGGGGCTCGTTGCCACCGAGGAGAAGGTTAGTGGCACAGAACGGGCTAGTGCAACCCAATTGCACGATGAACACGCACCTCAAGGCGGGGCACATGAGCATGTCTTGGAGCTGCTCACGCTGCGTTTGAATGCTCAGGCCGGGAATCGGTTTGGCGGGTTTGTGTTGTTGGATGTGGAAGAAGCCGGGGATACGTTCATCGCCGCACAAGCTGGCGAGCTGACCATTTTCGACGCTGCTGGTCAAGAGGTGGAGATTGAGAACACCTTGCCGCTGGCTTGCAGTGGCCTTGCTCAGGCCTGGGTGGCCGAGTTGCAGCCGGGGGAATATGTGTTGGCCTTGAGCAATTTTGCCAATGAGACAACCCCATTTGTGGCCGGGCCGATGGCTGGGCATCATCATCACCATGAGGGCGATCCGCATTTCTGGCTCGATCCTCTTTCGGCTGTGCACTATGTCGAGAACATTCGCGATGGTTTGATTCAGGCAGACCCGGAAGGGAAGGAGTTGTATACGAAGAATGCAGCGGCGTATATTGCCCGTCTGCAGGAGTTGGATGGTTGGATTCGGGAGCAGGTGAAAACGATTCCGCCGGAGAATCGTTTGATTGTGACCAACCATGAAAGCTTTGGCTATTTTGCAGATCGGTATGGCTTTACAGTTGTTGGCACGATCATCCCGAGCGTCAGCACGGGGTCGGCGCCTTCGGCGCAGCAACTGGCGCGTTTGGTAGACCGAGTGCGCTCAACGGGTGCAAAAGCGATTTTCTTGGAGACGGGTTCAAACCCGCAGCTTGCGCAGCAAATTGCTCAGGAAACGGGGTTGCATGTCGTCAGTGATCTATATACGCATTCGATTACGCCGCCGGGTGGCAATGCGCCGACATACATTGACATGATGAAGTACAATGTGCAGGCAATTGTTCAGGCCTTGAAGTAAACCCTGAGAAAGCTTGGATGGAACGGGGCTGTTTAACAAAACAGCCCCGTTCTTCTTAAGACAATAGGGACGAAAAGCAGTTGTCAAAACGTCAGATAGCCGCTATGATACAAAGTAAACCCCCAATGGACGGGGGGAACCGATACCATTTTTCAAAGAGAGGCGTAACTCATGGTCAAGCGTGTTCATAATTTCAATGCCGGGCCGTCTATTTTGCCGTTGCCCGTACTGGAAAAAGCCCAGGCTGAGCTGCTCGATTTTCAGGGCTGCGGTATGTCGGTGATGGAGATGAGTCATCGTTCCAAGGAGTTTGAGGGCATCATCCAGACTGCCGAAGCGGATTTGCGCGAGCTGATGGGCATTCCGGCAGGGTATAAGGTTTTGTTCGTGCAGGGTGGGGCAACGTTGCAGTTTGCCATGATTCCGATGAATTTCCGCCCAGCGGGCGCCTCAGCAGATTATATCGTCACCGGCGCGTGGAGCAAAACGGCGGCAAAGGAAGCTGGCAAGCTTGGCACAACCCATGTGGTGTTCAACGGTGAGGGCGAAAACTTCACCCGCCTGCCGGCTCAGGAGGAGTTGCAGTTGGATGCAAATGCGGCGTATTTGCATTTCTGTCACAATGAGACGATTCATGGGGTCGAATTCCGCCAGGAACCGATTGCGCCAGAAGGGGTGCCGCTGATTTGTGATATGTCGTCCGATTTTCTCAGCCAACCGGTGGATGTAAGCAAATATGCCATGATCTATGCAGGGGCGCAGAAGAATGCCGGACCGGCAGGCGTGGTTGTGGCGATTATTCGCGAAGATTTGCTGGCACGCGTGCCTGAAAAAATGCCGGCCTTGCTGGATTATCGCTTGTTGGCTGAAAGCGGTTCCTTGCACAATACGCCGCCATGCTTCTCGATTTACATGGTCGGTTTGGTGCTGAAGTGGTTGAAGGAATTGGGCGGTTTGTCGGCTATTCATCGCATCAATCAGCAAAAGGCTGAGCTGATCTATGGCGCGATTGACGCAAGCGATGGTTACTATCGTGGCCATGCGAAGCCGGAAGCGCGCTCCATTATGAACATTCCGTTCCGAATGCAGAGCGAAGAACTGGAAGAGATGTTTGTCAAAGAGGCCAAGAAGGCTGATTTGATTGGCTTGAAGGGCCATCGTTCCGTGGGTGGTTTGCGGGCTTCGATTTACAATGCCTTGCCACTTGAATCGGCGCAGGCATTGGTGGATTTCATGGCCGATTTCCGGCAGCGGCACGGTTAGACCCTTATTGGCGTTGGTTAATTTTTCAGACCCTTGTCAGCCTGACAAGGGTCTGATAGTATTTTGATATGTGGCGACGGTCGGATTCAGCGCCTGGCGCGATAAGTTTACAGCAAAACAGATGGTTTGTGCTGGCGCTTTGTCTTTATGCTTTCACGCGCGTGGTAGCGCTGGCCGAATACCCTTTGGAGTTTTCGCCGGATGAGGCTAACCTGGCTGTGCAGGCTGGCTTTTGGGTGGATCATCAGGGCTATGATATGTCTGGCACGTATTTGCCAGTCTATTTTCTGAATTTCAATCAGTATAATACGTGTTTGGGGGTGTATCTGCAAGCAATCCCTTACGTTCTAAACGGGCATACATATAGCGTATTTGCCACGCGCCTGGTGACAGCTTTGTTAAGCATTTTGGCGGTGTATTGGTTTTCCAAGATTCTGCAAGAGCGGCTGAAGCTGCGGTTGTGGTGGGCCGGGCCACTGCTGTTTGCCTGTTTGCCGGGGTGGTTCTTCCTTTCGCGCATGGGCTATGAGACGGCTCAAATGGCAACATTTTTTGTTGGCATGGTGTATTTCTACGGCCGTTATCGTTTTCAGCATCCTGTGTATCTATATCCAGCTTTGGTGTTGGGAGGCTTGGCGTTTTACACCTACGTGGCGGCCCCGTTTATGTTGGCCTTGTTGGGAATTTTGATGTTGGCCTTTGATGCGGCTTATCATTGGCAGCAGCGCCGTTGGCTGTGGGGCGGCGTGTTGTTGGTGATTTTGATGGCTTTGCCGCAGGTTCGTTTCATGTTGGAACACCCCGGAGAGTATGCCGCCCGTTTGACTTTGTATGGTGCTGTATGGACTCGTTCGCAACCTTTCTTGATCCGTTTGGCACAATTTGCTGAGAATTATTTGATAGGGTTGAGCCCTTGGTTTTGGTTTTTTCCTGACCTGAAACACTTCCCTGATTATCGTGTTGCTCATCATGCGTATTTGCCATGGTGGCTGTTGCCGTTCTTTTTGTGGGGCGGTTGGCTGCTATTGAAACGCTGGAAGGAACCTTGGGCGCGTGCAATGGTGTTGTGGTTGTTGGTGACGCCGATTTCAACGGCGAGTGTTGGCGTGCAGCTTGTGCGGGTGTTGGTGTTTATCTTCCCGGCAATGGTATGGACAATGGTTGGCTTGGAGGATGTTTTGCAACGCGTGGAACGAAAATGGGGGCGTCCATGGCAGTCGTTGGCATGGAGCAGTGCTTTGTTGATGGGCGCGGCAGCGTTGGGCATGTTTGTTAATATGCTTATCCTTTTGCCGGTGTGGGAGTGGGATCCGCAAGATTATGGTGCGCGCTATCGAATGGAGCAGATTTTTGCTGAGGCGAAGCGTTATCGGCAAGAGCATCCGGATTGGATTGTGTCGGTATCGCCCAATATGATCTGGAATACGCCCATTTTGCAGACTTTCTATGTTGGGGATGATCCAATGATGGATACACAGCCGATTGACACAGTGCTGCGCGATTATGTTCCCGAATGGACGGACAGGCGAGTGTATGTCGTCTCGGCGCATGAATACAATGATCTTGTCTTGCCCAATAATAAAGTGGAAGTCGTTCAGGTGGAACGAGTGGTGCTGAATCGGCGTCAGGAGCCGATGGCTTTTTTCATTGAGGTGCGATATCGGCAAGATGCCGAGAAGATCTTTGCAGAGGAGCGGGCTGCACGGCATGTTTTGCAAGAGCGATGGATTGAATGGGATGGATTGCGCGTTTTAGTCCATCATAGTCGCGCCTGGGAAGATAGCCTGCCCCTGGCTTTTGATGCTGACCCGATGACGCCGTTTCAGACGGATGGCGTGAACCCGCTGATCTTGCAGCTGGACTTTGATTCCCCACAAACATTGGATGGGGTGAAGCTGCGTTTGGGGGCTGAGGCGCTGCTTGTGACCGTGCGCATTGAGACAGTCAGTGGGGTTGAGCTTGACTGGCACTTTGAAACGCAACGCAAGAATGATTTTCAAGAACTGAGCGTAGATTTTGGCGGTGCACAGATGGTGCAACAGCTGGAGATTGAAGTGCAAAACCCGAATGCATTGCATGATGAGATTGTGCATTTGTGGGAAGTAAGTCTTTTGCGTCCCTGAGAGCGTAGTATAATCAGTTTTCAGGAGGCTGCTATGAAACGTGCAACGTCGCAAGGCCTGATGGTTCTTTCCTGTGCCAGTTTTTTGGCGTTGGGGATTGTGACCGCTTCGGTGGGGCCAGCTCTGTCAGATTTGGCGCAACAGACGAATAGTGATTTGACGGCGGTGGGTAGTTTGTTTACCGCTTTGTTTTTGGGCTCGTTGGCGGCGCAGGGGGTGACCGGGCTGCTGCTTGATCGTTTGGGGCCGCGTGGCTTGTTGGTGGCCGGGCTCAGTGTACTTGGGCTGGGGGTGTTGGGGATGACTTTGTCCGGCTCGCTGCTGTTGGCTGTGGGCTGTGCCGCGTTGGCTGGCCTTGGACATGGTACTGTGGATGTGACTTCCAACGTGATGATTTCAGATGTGTTTCCACAGCGAAGAGCTGCAGCGTTGAATTGGCTGAATATGTTCTATGGTGTGGGTGCATTTGTGGGGCCGGCTGTGGCCGGGGTGGCTTTGCGACTGTGGGGCAAAGCTGTGCCGGCGCTGTGGCTTGGTGCTGGGCTTGAGCTGTTGCTTGCACCGGTGTTTTTATTGCTGGT